>JAYUSP010000343.1:0-14109 GCA_043755615.1 Betaproteobacteria bacterium | reverse complement strand
GGTTGATCTGCGGGTTGACCTGCGTGAAGTCGGTCGGCTTGAAAGGCATCGTGACGCCAAATTCGGGCAAGGCGTAGGCCAACGTCGGCCCGCCTTCGTCGAGCAGGTGCACGGTCTCCGGGCCCTTCGGTTGCAGCCACCACTGCACGCCGTGCTGGACGGCAAAGTGCCGCAGCCGGTCGGCATCTGCCGCGGTCACGGGTTCGAGGTGGCGCAGCACCAGCGCCGTGACCTCGTCGCCCATCGCGAGTTCGATCTGCGGCAGCCGGTCGCGCTGGTCCATCGAAGCGATCAGCGCGCGCAACGGCAGCAGCATCGCACTGACCTGCGGCGGCAACACCGGGCAGACCGACATGTCGGCCACATAACGCGATTTGCGCTCGTGAAAACCGACCAGCACGACACCCTTCTTGATCACGTAGCGCACCGACAGCCGGGCGCGGTACCGGTAGCCCCAGGCGGGGCCTTCGATCGGGCGCAGCACCTGGTCGGGCCTGACCTTGGCCAGATGCCAGAGGTTGTCTTCGAGCACCCGCTGCTTGACGGCGACTTGGGCGCCAACATGCAGATGCTGCATCTTGCAGCCGCCACAGGCGCCCGCATGCAGGCCGAAGTGCGGGCAACCTGGGCGCACCCGCTGCGAGCTTTCGCGCGCAATCGCGCTGAGCTGGCCCTGCTCCCACTGGTTCTTTTTGCGCGCGACGTTGACCTGCACGCGCTCGCCGGGCAAGGCGCCTTCGATGAAGACAACCTTGCCTGCGCCGGGGCCGTCGACGCGGTGCGCAACACCCTGCGCTTCGAGGTCGAGCGATTCGACCTCGAGCCACTCAGATTCAAATGTCATGGGCCGGATTATCCCGGCCGCACGACCACTCTCCTGCGGCTACGGCTTGATGTAGTCCGACACGACCTTCCAGCGCGTCTCCTGCAGCTGCGACAGGCGCGACAGCTCGCTGCCCAGACGCTTCTGCGGCCCGAAGGTCATCTCGGCGCTGCCGAAGATATCCGGCGGGATGACCATCGTGTCCATCGCCTTGATAAAACTCTCGGTGCTCAGGTTCGGGCCCGCCTTCTGCGCGGCGCGGATGAAGGCATCGATCGCGGCATAGCCGTACACCGTGCTCACATTCGGGTCTTCGTTGAACTTGGTCTTGAACTTGTTCGCCCAATGGCGGATCGGTTGCGCCGGGTCATCGACATAAGGCTGCTGCACCGTGTGTGCGGCATAGAGGCCGTCCATCGCCTTGCCACCAAGCTTGTGGATGAGGTCGATGAAAACCGCGCTCGAGCCGATGAAGGTCGGGTTGAACCCGGTCTTGCGGCTCTCGGCGATGGTGCCGATCGTCTCGCGGATGATCGTGCCGAGCACGACGAAGTCGCAGCCGGCCGCTTTCATGCGCGCGACCTGGCTCGAGAAGTCGGTGGCACCCCGCTTGTAGGAAGTCTTCTCGACAAACTCCATGCCGATTGCCTTGAGACCGGCTTCACCGCCGCGAAAGACCTCGAGGCCAAACTCGTCGTCCTGGTAGATCGTGCAGACCTTCTTGGCACCTTTGTCCTTGACCAGCTTGGGCACGGCGATGCGCATTTGATCAAAGTAGGTCGCCGCGAAGGAGTACTTCAGCCTATGGAAGGGCTCGTACATTTCGCGCGCCGCCGTGATCGGGAAAAAGTTGATCACGTTTTTGTCGAACTGCACCGGCATCGCGGCCATGTTCTGCGCCGACCCGATATGGCCGACCATCATGAATATCTTGTCCTGGTTGACCAGCTTCTGCGCGCCGAGCACCGCCTTCTTCGGGTCGTAGGCCGAGTCCTCGACGAGCAGCTTGATCTTGCGGCCGTGCACACCGCCTTGCTCGTTCAACTCATCGACACGCATCATCATGCCCATGCGCGCCTGCTTGCCAAAGCCGGCAATCGGGCCTGACAAGTCCTGGATCGAACCGAGCGTGATCTCGGTCTTGCTCACGCCCTGCTGTGCAGCGGCCCCGAAGCTCGCAAGCGCCAAAGCGCAGCCGGCCACAAACCAACGATTGGGGGTCATCATGAACTCTCCTTGGGCCAACGAAAGGGGCTGCCCTCGGGACGACGGCAGCAGTGGCGCGATGCTAGCGCTGCGGCCACAGCCGCTTGCTCATCGAAAACGCTGAGCAACTCCGGTCAACCAAATCAGAACAAAGCGTCGCGCTCGACACCGTGGCGGGCCAGGTTGCGGCGCAGCTTGAGCATCGCCTCCTGCTGGATTTGGCGCACCCGCTCGCGTGTCAGGTGCAGCCGCGTGGCCAACACATCCAGCGTTTCCGGGTCGCGGTCACCGAGGCCAAAGCGCCCGGCAATGACTTCGCGCTCGCGCTGGCTCAGGCCGCCCATCTCGGTTTGGACGAGCTGGTGCATCTCGTGCCCCAGCGTCGGCACTTCGGGGTCGCCAACGCCGTCGGCTGCGACATGGTCGACCACCGCATCGCCACCTTCGCGATCGGCCGGGTCATCGAGCGAGGTCGGGTGTTCGGTCAGGCGCAGCAGGCCCTCGATGTCACTCTGGCTGCGGCCCAGGTGCGCCGCCAGCTCGGCAGCGCCAACGCTGCGCGGCGCGCCGTTGGCACGCGCCGGATCGCTTTCGAGCAGCCGCCTTGCGCGCAGCACCTGGCTCAGTTCGCGCACCACATGCACCGGCAGCCTGATCGTGCGCGCCTGATGCAGGATCGCATGTTCAATGCCCTGCCGGATCCACCACGACGCGTAAGTCGAAAAACGAAAACCCTTTTCGGGCTCGAACTTCGCCGTCGCGTGCATCAGCCCCAGGTTGCCCTCTTCGATCAGGTCCGACAACGGCAGGCCGCGACCGAGATAGTTCTTCGCGATGCTGACCACCAGGCGCAGGTTGCGCTCGATCATCTGCTGGCGGGCGTCAAAGTCGCCGGCCTTGGCGCGCCGCGCGGTGCTCAACTCCTCGTCGGCGTTGAACAGCGGCGCGCGCCGGATATCGCGCAGATAACTCTGCAGCGGCGTGCCACCTTCGGCGTCGGCGGTCTGGGCGTCGATCAGGCCGTTGGGGTCGGCCTGCCGGCCGTCGCCGTTGGGCCGCGCTTCGGGTTGTGGCTCACGCGACATGGTGACAAAGCTCCCGGTGCGGCCGTGACGAGGCTGGTTTGCCGCTAACGTGGCGGCAGCAGGCGCGCCGGGTCGATCGGCTTGCCCTGGCGGCGGATCTCGAAATGCAGTTGCACACGCTCGGCGTCGCTCGACCCCATCTCGGCAATCTTCTGGCCCCGCCGCACGGCCTGGTCTTCCTTCACCAGCAGCGCCTGATTGTGGGCGTAGGCGGTCAGGTAGGTGTTGTTGTGCTTGACGATGATCAGGTTGCCGTAACCGCGCAGCGCCGAGCCGGCGTAGACCACCCGACCATCGGCCGCCGCCAGCACCGGGTCACCGGCCTTGCCGATGATCGACAAGCCCTTGATGTTGCGGCCCTCGTCGAAGCCGGCCGCCACCGAGCCGGCGGCCGGCCAGATCCAGCCGAGCTCGTCGTCGCCTTCTTTGGCCACGGGTGTCGCGGCGGCAGGCGGCACCGCGGCCGCACCCGCGGAGGTCGCCGCTGCCGACGCGCCCGTGGCCGGCGCCAAAGCCGCGCGCGCATCCAGCGGCCGCGTCTCGGCGCGACCGGCAGCCGGCACGCCGCGCGCGACCGCAGCGCCCGGTTCGAGCCCCGGCGGCACCACCCGCAGCACCTGCCCGACCTCGATCAGATTCGGGTTGTCGATACCGTTCCAGCGCGCGACATCGCGCCAGTTCTGGCCGTTTTCCAAACTGATGCGAATCAGCGTGTCGCCGGGCTTGACGCTGTAATAACCCGGCTTGCCGGCGTTTTCGATCCCCGGCGGCGGCTTTGTCGCAGCGGCGGGGTCGGCCGCGGCCGGCGCTGGCGTGGATGCCGATGGTGACGAAGGCGCGGAAGATGCACCGGTCGCTGGCGACGGACGCGGCGATGCGCCGCGGTCTTCGACCGGCGCGCGACCCTTGGGTGCGGCACAGCCGACCAGGACGGCGCAGGTCGCGATCAGCAGGCACCAGCCAGCGCGACGCAGAGAAAAAAGAGGCATTCGAATCAAGAGGCGACCCAAGCAGTGATCGGCAAAGTGAGCCGCGAAGTGAGCCACGCGGCGATCAATCAACGCCCGATTTTAGGGGGACAAAGTTCACCGCATCATGCACCTGTCGGCGGTAGCCGTTCGTATCGCGGTCGATGACCATCAGCACCTGCCCACCATCGGCGGCGCTGTGCATTGGTGCGACCAGGCGGCCGCCGATCGCGAGTTGTTCAAGCCAGGCCGGCGGCAGCACATCACCGCCGGCGGCGGCGATGATCGCGTCGTACGGCGCGTTGGGCGCATGGCCGATGCGGCCGTCGCCATAAACCAGGCGCACCGTGGTCACGCCGATCGCGTCGAGATGCAGGCGCGCCTTGTCGTGCAGCGATTGCAGGCGCTCGACCGACACCACGCTGCGCGCCAGGTGCGCCAGCAGCGCCGCCTGGTAACCGCAGCCGCTGCCGATCTCGAGCACCCGCCGCAGCGGCGCCGGCGTGCCGGCCGGGGTGCCGGCACCGGCACCCGGCCGCTCGACGATCAGCGCCAGCATGCGCGCCACCACCGACGGTTTGGAGATCGTCTGCGACAGGCCGATCGGCAAGCTGGTGTCTTCATAGGCCTGCGGCGCCAGCGCGGTATCGACAAACAAATGCCGCGGCACCGCGAGCAGCGCATTCAGCACCGCCAGGTTGCTGACACCTTCGGAGCGCACCCGCTCGACCATGCGCCGGCGCACCGCCAGCGAGTCCAGCCCCAGGCCGGTGGGCGGCGCCGCTCGCAGCGCATCGGCGACCGCTTCGCGCAACAGCCGCTGCGGCCGCAGAGTGGTCTGTCGGGCCAGCCCGGCCGTGCCCGCGTCGCCCTCGCCCCGACCCGGTCCGTGCGTGACCCGCGCCAGCCCCAGCGGGAATCTCGCTGCACGCGCACCCCGCCCGGAGCCGCCGATATCGTTCAAGCGCGGCCCTTGGCCAAGGCCCCGGCCCACGACGCCGATTGCGCGTGGTCAGTGAGGTCGACCTGCAAGGGTGTGATCGAGACCTGCCCATTCGCGACGGCGTAGAAGTCGGTGCCCTCGCCGGCCTCGCGCGCGTCACCCGCCGGGCCGATCCAATAGATCGGCTCGCCGCGCGGGTTTATCTGGCGGATCACCGGCTCGCTGGCATGGCGCCGGCCCAGCCGCGTGATGACCCGCGGCAAGCTTGTGGCATCAGCGCGGTTGGGGATATTCACGTTCAGCAGCCACGGCCCGGGGCGGGCACTGGCCAGTACCTGGTCGATCACCAGGCGTGCGGTGGCCGCCGCGGCGTCGAGTTCGCCCCAGCCTTTGACACCTTGTGAAAAAGCGATCGCCGGGATGCCGAACAGATAACCTTCCATCGCAGCGGCAACGGTGCCCGAGTAGAGCGTGTCGTCGCCCATGTTGGCGCCATTGTTGATGCCCGACAGCACGAGATCGGGCTTGCGTGGCAGCAGCCCGGTGAGCGCCACGTGCACGCAGTCCGAAGGCGTACCGTTGACCACCCGCCAGCCCTGAGTTGGCCCGCTTTGCGCTTCAAATACCGACAGCGGCCGGCCCAGCGTCAGCGCGTTCGACGTGCCGCTGGCATTTTGTTCGGGGGCGATGACGTCGATATGGCCCAGGCCTTCACAGGCGCGCACCAGGGCGGCGATGCCTGGGGCGAGATAGCCGTCGTCGTTGGCAATGAGAATGTGCATGCGCGATTGTAGGCAGCGCGGTCTGCCCCTGCCGCAGGCAGCGCGGTCTGCTTATGATCCACCCCACTCCGACGCGATGAGGACAAGACGATGAAAGCCTGGTTGTGTGAAACCCTGGACGGTATCGGCGCGATGCGCTACCAGGACCTGCCGACGCCCGAACCCAAAGCCGGCGAAGTGCGCATCGCGATCAGCGCGGCGAGCCTGAATTTCCCGGACCTGCTCACCGTCGAAGGCAAATACCAGTTCAAGCCGCCACTGCCCTTTGTGCCCGGTTCGGAGTATGCCGGCCACATCGACGCCATTGGCGAAGGCGTCAGCCATCTGAAGATCGGCGATGCCGTCGCCGCAATCGGCTCCAGCGGCGGCTTCGCCACGCAGGTCTGCGTCAGCGCTGCTGGCGTGATGCCCTTGCCGCCAGGCATGCCACTCATTGACGCCGCGGCGTTTGCCTTCACCTACGGCACATCCCACCACGCGCTGATGGACCGCGCCGGCTTACGCGCCGGAGAGACCGTGCTCGTGCTCGGCGCCGGTGGTGGTGTCGGCACCGCGGCCTTGCAGATTGCCAAGGCCGCGGGTGCGCGGGTGATTGCCGCGGTGTCCAGCGACGCCAAGGCGCAGCGCTGCGTCGAACTCGGCGCCGACGCCACGCTCAACTACAGCACCGAGCCGGTGCGCGAGACGATCAAGTCTCTGACCGGCGGTAAGGGCCCGGATGTGGTCTACGACCCGGTCGGCGGCGAATTGGCGGAGCCGGTATTCCGCTCGATCGCGTGGCGCGGGCGCTACCTCGTCGTCGGCTTTGCAGCCGGTGGTGGCATCCCGGCCTTGCCGCTGAACCTGGCGCTGCTCAAGGGCGCATCGATCGTCGGCGTCTTCTGGGGCGACTTCGTGCGCCGCGAACCGAAGGCGTTTGCGCAGGGCATGGCGCAGCTTGGTGCCTGGTACGCCAAAGGGCTGATCAAGCCGGTGATCGACACGACATTGCCGATGGCGCGTTTGCCCGAAGCCTATGCCCGCATGGCGTCGCGCCAGGTGGTCGGCAAGATCGTGCTTGTAACGGGTTGAGCACCACCCCTCGGGGGGCCTGTGGCGGCGGGGTTCTGCGCTAGCATCGTCAGGTTGTGGGCGCGGTGCCGCCCACGAAGGGCGACAAGATGGCCGTCAAGGTCCTGATCCTCGAAGACAACCCCGTCGCGCGCAGTTTTTTGTGCCGCGTGGTACGCGAAAGTTTCAGCGACGCGAACTCGATCACCGAGGCCGGTGACCTGGAGACCGCGCGCCGCTACATCGCGCAGACCCGCACCCCCGCCGGGTCGGCGCAGCAAGATGCCTTCAAGCTCGTGCTCGTCGATCTCGAGCTGCCCGACGGCAACGGCATGGAGCTGCTCACCGAACTCGCTGGTTATCCCGCAACCAAGATCGTGACCACGCTGTACTCCGACGACGACCACCTCTTCCCGGCGCTGCAATGTGGCGCCGACGGGTATCTGCTTAAGGAAGACCGCTTCGAGGTCCTCGTCGAAGAGCTGCAGAAGATCGTGCGTGGCCAGCCGCCGCTGTCGCCGGCAATCGCGCGCCGGCTGCTGACCCACTTCCGCCACGGCGGGGTCAGTAGCGATGCACCCGATTCGGGCTTCACCACCACCGGCAGCGGCGGCTTTGCGGTGAGCCGGCCGGTGCCGATCGAAAAGCCGCTCGACTACGAGCGCCTGACGCCGCGCGAGATCGAAGTGCTGACCTACCTGAGCAAGGGTTTCACGATCAAGGAAATCGCCAATCTGATGGGCATCAAGTGGTTCACCGTCAATGACCACATCAAGTCCATCTACAAGAAGCTCAACGTCTCCAGCCGCGCCGAAGCCGCCGTGCTGGCGAGCAAACAAGGGCTGGTCTAGTACGGCGCTGGGCTGCTGCGATGGCGTTCAAATCTGCGGCCAGGTCCGCTGCCGGCGCGGCCGACGCCGAAGACTCGCGCGCCGGCCCGGTGAGTTCGCACTTCGATCCCAGCTCGCTCGACGTCCCGCTCAATCGGCGCTTGACCGGACGCTGGATCGGCTGGCGCTTGCGCCTGCTCGTCGGCGTGGCGCTGGTCGGCTGCATCGGCATCTTCATGTTGATGCGTTTTGTCGCCTCGACACCGACGCTGGACGCGATCTGGCGTGCCGACATGAGCAACAGCGTCGTGCTCGTGGCCAGCGGCGAGCCGGCGTTGCAGCCTTATGTCGGCCGGCCGCTGGTGGGCATCAGCACCATTGGTGGCGACAGCTACAGCGTCAGCGAGGCGATGCTGCGCCGGGCACCACGCTGGACCGTTGACGACGCGGCGCGCGCGCGGCTGATCGAATCCCATCGCTGGCTCGGCGCCGCCTTCGCGCAGGGTGCCGTTGTGTTGCAGTTCGAAGGGGGTGAGTCGGTGCGCGTAGCGCCGCGTCCGCGTGGTGTGCAGGGTCTGGGTCTGCTGTTCTGGCCGATGGCCGCACTGGCCCTGCTGCTGTACCTGATCGGTGCCGTGGTCTGGCTCGTGAAGCCGAAGCTTCGCCACGCGCTCTTTGCGCTGATCACGCTCTGCCAGGCTGGCAACCTGCTCTTCATTGCGCTGGAGGCCGCACGCGGCCTGGCGCTACCCGACGGCGTGGTGGCGCAAGACCTCTGGCTGCGCATGGCGCTGGACCTCGTCACCGCGGCTGCGATCCTGCACATCTGCACATTGCATCCGACCCGGCTGCCGATCGGGCGCTCGATCGCGGTGGTTGGCTGGCTGGTGGCCGCGGCGATTCTGGCCGCCGGCGAGCCCGGTTCGGTCAACGGCTGGTGGTGGTGGGCGCAGGGCGGCGTCGTCGGCCTCGGTTGCGCGTCGATCGCCTCGCTGACCTGGTCGTACCGTCGCGAGGCCAACCCTTTCACGGTGATGATGCGTCGCTTCGGCCTGGTCACCGTGGGCTCGCTGGCCCTGCTCACGCTGGCGCTCGCCGCAGCCAGCGGCGTGCCGGGCTTGCAGCATCGCGTCGCCGAAGTCGGCTCGGTGGTCTGGTATGTCTTTTTTGCGTCGCTGCTGCTGGTCGTGCCGTTCCTGTCGCGGTCACGTCAGGTGCTGCGCGAATTTGCGCTGCTCGCCGGCATCAGCACCGTGGCGACTTCGCTCGACCTGCTCTTCGTGGCGCTCTTTTCGCTCGGCCAGTTTGCGTCGCTGACGCTGTCGGTATTCTTGTCGCTCGGCGTTTATGCCGGCGCACGCCAGTGGATCCTGAACCAGCTCACCGGCAGCAACGTGATGACGCTGGAGCGCAGCTTCGAGAAGCTGTACCGCGTGGCGCGCGAAGTCGAAGCCCATCCTCAGCGACACGCCGCGCTGCTTGCGGACTTGCTGCGCGACCTCTTCGAGCCGCTGGAAATGCTCAAGGTCGAACGGCGCCTGGCCCATGCGCGTGTCGTCGGCGACGGCTCGGCGATGCTCGTGCCGGCACCGCGCTCGGGCGCCACCGACATCGACGAGGAAATCGCCTCTCGGGCCTGGGTGCTGCGTTTTGCGCGCCGCGGCAAACGCATCTTCACCGACGACGACGCCCGCCTGGCCGACCGCGTGTCCGAACAATTGCGCCGCGCGGTGGCTTACGACAAGGCGGTCGAGCGCGGCCGCAGCGAAGAGCGAATGCGCATCGCACAAGACCTGCACGACGATATCGGCGCGCGCCTGCTGACATTGATGTACCAATCGCAGACGCCGGAGATGGAGGACTACATCCGCCACACGCTGCAAGACCTGAAGACGCTGACCCGCGGCCTCGCGGCGCGCGAGCATCGGCTGTCGCACGCCACCGCCGAATGGAAGGCCGACATCGTGCAGCGCCTGACGGCAGCGCAGATCGAGCTGGGCTGGTCGTTTTCATTCGACCGCGACCTCCGCCTGACCGTCGTGCAATGGTCGGCGCTGACCCGCGTACTGCGCGAGCTGGTCACCAATGCGATCTATCACGCCCGCGCCGGCCGCGTCGAGATCAGCGCCGCCCTGCAAAGCAGCAGCCTGACGTTGACGGTGGCCGACGACGGCTGCGGCCGAGACCCCGAGACCTGGTCGCATGGCCTCGGCCTGGGGGGTGTGCGCAAACGTGTGAAGCTGCTCGGCGGCCAGGTGCGGTGGCGCGAGAACGGCGCCCAGGGCATCGTCTGCGAGGTGCAGATCCCGAGCTTCACCGACGCAGCGGCCGACGATGTTGCCACCAGCTGAAGCCGCACGAAGCACCAAGCCACGCGCCGGCCTGGTTTGATCTTCACGGGATGGGGTGGCTGATGGGACTCGAACCCACGACGACCAGAATCACAATCTGGGACTCTACCAACTGAGCTACAGCCACCGCTGTTCGAAGCCCGAATTATAGGCGTCAGTCCGGACGCGGCCGGGCTATCGAGGCAGCTCCCGAAGCAGCCATCGGGGCAGCTATCCGGATACCTATCGGCCCGCCGCCGACGCCGCAGCGGCCGCTGCGGCCAGAGCCGCCGCGGGTTTGACATCGACCTTGTGGCGTTTTTTCAGCGCTTCGTAATAGGCGGTCGTTTCGGCGCCGCTCCAGGCTTGTGCATACTGCGACGAGAGCATCGCAACCGGCGCGACCGCCTCGTCACGCGGCAGGACCTTCGCGATGCGCACGACCGCAAAGCCCTGCTCGCCGAGGTCGACACCCACCGCGGCAGGCAGCTTGTCGGGGTGGGCTTGCAGCACCGCTTCGAGCACCTGCCTGGGCAGGTTCTGTGGCTGCGCACGAGAGACCAGCACGGCAGTCGGCAGCCCGGCGGCTTCGGCGGGTGCGGCCTTGAGTTGCGCCAGCCGCGCCTGGCCTTCCTTGCGCGCCAGCGCCGCTGCCTGCGCCTGAACCACTGCGTCGCGCACGCGCTCCTTGACGTCGGCCAGCGGCGGTGTGCTTGCCGGTGTGTGCTTCACGATGCGCGCCGATGCGAGCTGGCTGCCACCGAGGTCGATGGCCTCGGTATTGCGCTTGTTCTTCACCGCGTCGTTGCCGAAGACCGCGTCGAGCAGCTTGGCCGAAGCCAGCGCGCCGCTGGCCGCTGGCGACGGCGCGCGCAGCACGTCGGCGCTGCGTTTTTCGAGCTTGAGCTTGTCGATCACCGGTTGCAGGCTTTCGCTCTGCTCGTATACGGTGTTGGTGAAAACTTCGGCCGACTCGGCAAATTTGCGCTGCGCCTGTT
Organism: Betaproteobacteria bacterium; assembly: GCA_043755615.1. Classification (GTDB taxonomy): domain Bacteria; phylum Pseudomonadota; class Gammaproteobacteria; order Burkholderiales; family Burkholderiaceae_C; genus Rubrivivax. The sequence continues at coordinate 3,094 of JAYUSP010000343.1, read as the reverse complement.
CGCGGCGCAACTCGGCGTCGATCTCGGCACGAACGAGGTCAAACGCTTTTTTGTCACCCCCGCGTACCGCCGTCAATTTGACGACGTGATAACCAAACTCGGTCTCGACGACGGCCCCGGTCTCGCCGGGTTTGAGCGCGTAGACCGCGTCGGCAAACGATTTGCTGGCCATGCCGTCTCGCCCCGCAAAGTCGAGGTCACCGCCCTTTTCGGCGGACAGCGGGTCTTGAGAATTTCTGCGCGCCAGTTCGGCAAAGGCCGCCGGTGTCTTGCGCACCTCGGCGAGCAAGGCTTCGGCACGCGCCTTGGCCTTGCTGCGCACATCGGCGGCGGCATCCTTGTCGGCTTGCAGCAGAATATGGCTGACGCGGCGCTCCTCAGCGGTCGTCCAGCGCGCACTGTTGTCGTCGTAGAAACGGCGCAGGTCGGCTTCGCTGACGGTGAGGCTCTTCTTCAGCATTTCGACATCGAGCACGACGTATTCGATCTGCGCTTTCTCGGGCAGGCGAAACCGCGCTTCATTGGCCTTGAAGTAGGTCTCGAGTTCCGCATCGGTGGGGTTGATCCTGGCGGCGTAGTCCTTGACGTCGAAGCGCTGCATTTGCACTTCGCGGCGCTGGAACAAGGCGTCAAGCGCCGCGACGACGGATGCCTTCGGGGCGATCGTCGAGTTGCCGACACCTCCCAGCACCTGGCGCATGCCAAATTCAAGGCGCAGTTGTTGCGCAAAGGCTTCGGAGCTCATGCCCTGCAGCTGCAGCAACTCGCGATTGACGCTGCCGTCGGGTTTGCGCATGCCTTCGAATTGCGGGTCGGTCATGAACAGGCGCTGCAGCCGCTCGTCACTTGGCAGCAAGTGCTGCTTCTGCGCCGCCACCAGCAACACACGCTCGCGCACCAGCGCGTCGAGTGTCTGCTGCTTGAGCTCGGGCGAGTCGAGCAGTTTGACGTCGACATTCGGCGCCTGCCGGCGCACGCGGTCGACGCTGCGTTGGTGGGCCTGGTCCCACTCGCCCTGGGTGATGCCGCGGCCGTCGACCTTGGCCACGTCCTTCATGCCGGCGTCCTGGAAACGTGAGTAACCCTGGACGCCGAAAAAAACAAACGACGGGAACACCAGCAGCACCAGGATGAACTGGAACAGCCGGGTGTGGGCACGAACAAAATCGAACATGGGCGTTGGGCCTCGGGGCACTGGATCGGCGACGTCGCGCAGGCGACTTGTGCCTGGCCTTCAACGCTGCCCAAAAAACGGCGAAGGCGAACCGCGGTTCGCCTCGTGGCCGACTTCGTTCCTGGTGGGTGCTGACGGGATCGAACCGCCGACCTACGCCGTGTAAAGGCGCCGCTCTGCCAGCTGAGCTAAGCACCCGATGCCGGGGCTCACCAGGCACAACGGTTGTCAACGACAAGCCGTTGCAGCCCCGCTCTGCATCAGTTCACTGCATCCTTCAGGCCCTTGCCAGGGCGAAATTTCGGCACCTTGGCGGCCTTGATCTTGATTGCCGCGCCGGTGCGCGGATTGCGGCCAACACGCGCTGCGCGCTTGCTGACGGCAAAGGTGCCAAAGCCGACGATGGACACGCTGCCGCTTTTCTTGAGCGTGGTCTTCACGCCGCCGATCACGGCTTCAAGTGCGCGCGTGGCGGCGGCCTTGGAGATGTCGGCCTGCTTGGCAATGTGTTCGATCAGTTCGGTCTTGTTCACGTGGGTCCCCTCAAGAGGTATCTCGAAGAATGGGTTGGTTGGTCGGGCAACTTGTCGTCGACGCAGCGGTTCAGCCAGGTCACGGCGGCTGGGTCTGTTTTTCAGCATCGACCCGAGCGCGCAGGAGCGGGATTCTATGCGCAGAATCCTTCGCGCCGAGTGAGTGAAATCGACAAACCGCGACGCTTACTTTGGGGGTACCACGCTCTGGGCGAGCTGCGCCGCGATGGCCTTGCCGACATCACGCGTGGACGCGCTGCCGCCGAGGTCCGGCGTGCGCGGCGCCATCGGGTCGGCAAGCAGCGCTTCGATCGTCGCCAGCACCGCGTCATGTGCATCACGATGGCCGAGAAAGTCAAGCATCAAAGCTGCAGACCAGACCTGTCCGATGGGATTGGCCACACCGCGCCCTGCAATGTCGGGCGCCGAACCGTGCACCGGCTCGAACAGGCTCGGCCAGGCGCGGGTCGGATTCAGGTTCGCCGATGGCGCGATGCCGATCGTGCCGGAGCAGGCCGGGCCCAGATCGGACAGGATGTCGCCGAAGAGATTGCTCGCCACGACAACGTCGAAATGCTGCGGCCGCTGCACGAAGTGCGCCGTCAGGATGTCGATGTGAAAGCGGTCGACGGCAACATCCGGATACTGGGCGGCCATCGCCTCGACGCGCTCGTCCCAGTACGGCATCGTGATCGCGATGCCGTTGCTTTTGGTTGCCGATGTGAGCTTGCGCCGCGGCCGCTGCATCGCGGCGTCGAAAGCAAAACGCAGCACGCGGTCGACGCCGTGGCGCGACATCACCGTTTCCTGCATCACGATTTCGCGCTCGGTGCCCTCGTACATGCGACCGCCAATGCTCGAATATTCGCCTTCGGTGTTCTCGCGCACGATCAGCATGTCGATCTCGCCGGGCTTCAGGGCTTGGCCGTGGCGGTCGACCAGCGGCGAGCGGATGCCCGGCATCAACCGCGCCGGGCGCAGATTGACGTACTGGTCGAACTCGCGGCGAAACTTCAATAGCGAGCCCCACAACGAAATGTGGTCGGGCACGGTTGCCGGCCAACCCACCGCGCCGAAAAAGATCGCGGCATGGCCGCCGATCTGGTCTTTCCAGTCGTCAGGCAGCATCTTGCCGTGGCGCGCGAGATAGTCGCAGCTGGCAAAGTCGAAATGATCGACGTCGACCTGTATGCCGAAGCGGCGCGCGGCCACATCGAGCACGCGCAGGCCTTCGGGCAGGACTTCCCTGCCGATGCCGTCTCCGGCGATGGCGGCGATGCGGTGGCGGGTCATGGGTTCTTTGGCTCCTGGTCAGATGGGGCTGGAAGGGGTCGCGATCTTGGCATGGCGCGGTTCAAGCCCCTTTGGCCGCTGCCGGTGCACGCAC
>JAYUSP010000342.1:0-4356 GCA_043755615.1 Betaproteobacteria bacterium | reverse complement strand
CGGCGCCAGCACCGAGACCAACGACGCCAACGACGCAAACAACGCCACCAAAATCAGCGACGAGATCGCCGACTTCGCGCTGCTGCTCGACGTCGTCGCGCAGATCCCCGGCATCGAGCGCATCCGCTACACCACCAGCCACCCGAACGAGTTCACGCCGCGCTTGGTCGAGGCCTATGGCCGCATCGACAAACTCGTCAATCACGTGCACCTGCCGGTGCAACATGGCAGCGACCGCATCCTGGCGGCAATGAAACGCGGCTACACCACGCTGCAATACAAGAGCACGATCCGCGCATTGCGCCGCGTGCGGCCCGCGATCCGCATCTCGACCGATTTCATCGTCGGCTTTCCCGGCGAAACCGACGCCGATTTCGAACAACTGATGCGCCTCGTCGACGAGGTCGGCTTTGACGCCAGCTTCAGTTTCATCTTCAGCGCCCGCCCCGGCACGCCGGCGGCGAACCTGGCCGACGACACCCCGCAGGCGGTGAAGCTGGCGCGCCTGCAGCGCTTGCAGGCGGCACTCGAAATCAACGTGCGGCGCATCTCGGCGCAGCTTGTCGGCAGCGTGCAGCGCATCCTGGTCGTTGGCCCGGCGCGCCGCCCCGGCATCCACGGGCCGGAGCTGATGGGCCGCACCGAATGCAACCGCATCGTCAATTTTGCCGGCGGGCCGGCATCGCCGCGGCTGGTCGGGCAGATGATCGACGTGACCATCACCGAAGCGCTGCCGCACTCGCTGCGCGGCGCGGTGTTGGTCAGCGACCGGGTTGCCGATCTGGTCACCGAGCAAGTTTCGGCCTGACGGCCGGCGCCATCGCCGCCGCAGTCAGATGGCACTAGCGCCGGCCCGGCCCGAAGCCCGCCCACCACAGGGCAGCGGCGGCGGCGCCGATCAACAGCGCATAGGTCGCGATGCGGCCGTCGCGTCCAAAGACCAGCAGGCCGACCGCCAAGGCCAGCGCGCCGGCGCCGGCAGCCCAGCCGGCCAGGCGCTGCCAGCGCACCGATCGCAGCTCGCGCCGCCAGAGCATCTTCACGGCTGCCGCAGCGAACAGCGCCACCCCCGCGGCAGGTGCCACAAAGTTGAGCAGGTGCCAGATTGCGTCGAGTGGTCCCATCGGAGCGCCGAATCTTACAATCGACCGCGATGAGCGTTTTTGCGCTGGGCCTGAATCACACGACTGCGCCGCTGGATCTGCGCGGCAAGGTCGCCTTCGCGCCGGACTTGATGGTGCCCGCGCTGCGCACCTTTCGCGACCGCCTGCAGCACGCCGCGCCAGAAGCCGCGCTGGTCTCGACCTGCAACCGCACCGAGCTGTATGTCGCCACCGACGCCAGCTGGGACGGCGAGCTGCTGCGCCCGTCCGTCGACTGGCTGGCCGAGCATGCCGGCATCGGCGCGGCGCAGTTGCAGTCGCACACCTATTTGCTCGAAGACCGCGCTGCGGCGCGGCACGCCTTTCGCGTCGCGTCGGGGTTGGACTCGATGGTCCTGGGCGAGCCGCAGATCCTGGGCCAGATGAAGCAGGCGGTGCGCGAGGCCGAAGCCGCCGGCACCCTGGGAGCGACGCTGCACCAGCTTTTCCAGCGCTCGTTTTCTGTCGCCAAGGAGGTGCGCAGCAAAACCGAGATCGGCGCCCATTCGGTCAGCATGGCCGCCGCCTCGGTGCGCCTGGCAGCGCAGTTGTTCGAAGACCTGCGCAAGATCAAGGTGCTCTTTGTCGGTGCCGGCGAGATGATCGAACTCGTGGCGACCCACTTCGCCGCGCGCGAGCCGCGGTTGATGGCGATTGCCAACCGAACCCTTGAGCGCGGCGAGGCGCTCGCCGCGCGTTATGGCGGTCAGGCGCTGCGCCTGGCCGAGCTGCCCGAGCGGCTGCATGAATTCGACGCGGTGATCTCGTGCACCGCGAGCACGCTGCCGATCATCGGCCTGGGCGCCGTCGAACGTGCGCTCAAGGCGCGCCGGCGGCGGCCGATGTTCATGGTCGACCTGGCGGTGCCACGCGACATCGAACAAGAGGTCGGCGCCTTGAGCGACGTCTACCTCTACACCGTCGACGACCTGTCGGAGATCGTGCAGACCGCGGGCGCCAAACGCCATGCCGCGGTCGAGCGCGCCGAGGCCATCGTCGACGCCGGTGTGCTGAGCTTCAGCCACTGGCTCGACCAGCGCGCTGCAGTGCCGCTGATCCAGGCGCTTCATCGGCAGGCCGACGACTGGCGCGGTGTCGAACTCGCCCGCGCGCGCAAGCTGCTGGCGCGTGGTGACGACGTCGAGGCGGTGCTCGAAGCGCTGTCCCGCGGGCTGACCCAGAAGATGCTTCACGGCACACTGGCCGAGCTGCATGCGGCCGACGGCGCGCAACGCGAAGCACTTGCGCAGACCGTGTCGCGGCTGTTCCTGCGTGGCGGCGGGTCGGGCCACGGGCGTTAGCGGCGATCACAAAACCGCCAGTATTGCCCCTCGCCGCCGGTCCGCCGGGCGCGCACCGAATCCCTCGATCCGCAGCCGATGAAAACCACCCTGCGCCAACAGCTCGAACGCCTCGAATTGCGGCTCGCCGAACTCGACGCGAACCTGGCCGACAGCGGCGTGATGTCGAATATCAACCGCTACCGCAGCCTCGCCCGCGAGCAGGCCGAAGTCGATGGCGTGGTCACGCTGTTCCGCCGCTTTTGCCAGCGTGAAGCCGACTTGGCTGCGGCACAAAACATGCTCGGCGATGCCGAGCTGGCCGAGATGGCGGCCGAGGAAATCGCCGCCGCGCAGGCCGATATCGGGACGCTGCAAGCCGATCTGCAAAGCGCGCTGCTGCCCAAGGACCCGGACGACGAGCGCGCTGCTTTTGTCGAGATCCGCGCCGGCACGGGCGGTGATGAATCGGCGCTGTTTGCCGGCGACCTGGCACGCATGTACCTGCGCTATTGCGAACGTCGCGGCTGGCGCACCGAGATCATGAGCGAGAGCGGCGCCGAACTCGGTGGCTACAAGGAACTGGTACTGCGTGTCGAAGGCGCAATGGCCTACGGAGGCTTGCGCTTCGAGTCCGGCGGCCACCGCGTCCAGCGGGTGCCGGTGACCGAAAGCCAGGGCCGCATCCACACCAGCGCCTGCACGGTGGCGGTGATGCCCGAGCCCGACGAAGCCGCCGAAGTGTTGCTCAACCCCGCCGACCTGCGCATCGATACCTTTCGCGCCAGCGGCGCCGGCGGCCAGCATGTGAACAAGACCGACAGCGCGATTCGCATCACGCACCTGCCGACCGGGCTCGTCGCCGAATGCCAGGACGACCGCTCGCAACACCGCAACAAGGCCAAGGCGATGGCGGTGCTGGCCGCACGATTGCAGCGCAAGGAAAGCGACGAGCGCGCGGCCAAGGAAGCCGCCACGCGCAAAAGCCTGATCGGCAGCGGCGACCGCTCCGACCGCATCCGCACCTACAACTTCCCGCAGGGGCGCATCACCGACCACCGCATCAACCTGACGCTGTACAAACTCGGTCAGGTCATGGACGGTGATCTCGACGACGTGGTGGCCGCTTTGCAGGCCGCGCGCGCTGCAGAACAACTGGCCACATTGGAAGGTGCGGTTTGAGCCTGTCGGTTGCCGCGCTGCTGCTGCAGGCCCGGGCCGCGGCGGTCGATCGGCTCGACGCGCAACTGCTGCTGGCGCATTTGCTGCAACGGCCGCGCACCTGGCTGATCAGCCACGACGATGCGGCCATCGACGCCGATGCCACAGCGCGTTATGCCGCGCTGCTGGCAGAGCGCGCCCGCGGCGTGCCGTTGGCCTACCTGGTCGGCACGCGGGAGTTTCATGGCCTGCTATTGCAGGTGACTCCCGCCGTGCTGGTGCCGCGGCCGGATACCGAAACCCTGGTCAACGAAGCCTTGCAGCGCTTGCCGCCAGACCAGAGTGCCCATCACTGCGCTGATCGCCGCACCGCGGTCGCCGACCTCGGCACCGGCAGCGGCGCGATCGCGCTGGCGATCAAGGCGGCGCGGCCGCTGGTGCGTGTGGTGGCGACCGATTTCAGCGCCGCCGCGCTCGACGTGGCGCGCGCCAACGCCCGGCGCCTGGCCTTGCCGATCGAATTTTTCCAGGGCGACTGGTTCGGCGCCTTCGACGCTTTCGATGGCGAGCGCCGCTTCGACCTCATCCTTTGCAACCCGCCGTATATCGATGCCGACGACCCGCACCTGCATGCGCTGCACGCCGAGCCGAGGGCGGCGCTTTCGCCGGGCCGCGACGGCCTGGCCGCGCTGCGCCACATCGTCGCGCAGGCGCCGGCACACCTGCACCCGGGCGGCTGGTTGCTGCTCGAACACGGCCACGACCAGGGCCCG
>JAYUSP010000341.1:0-14180 GCA_043755615.1 Betaproteobacteria bacterium | reverse complement strand
ATGGGCACGTCGCCGTGGCCGGTGATGAAGACGATGGGCAGCGGGCTCTTGCGTTCCATCAACCGGTCTTGCAGTTCGAGGCCGCTCATGCCGTCCATGCGGATGTCGGCGATCAGGCAGGCGACTTCGCGCGGGTCGAAGCGCGACAAGAAGGATTCAGCCGAGTCAAAACACTTGACCCGGTAGTCCTTGCCCTCAAGCAGCCATTGCAAAGAGTCGCGCACGGCCTCGTCGTCGTCGACAACGTAGACGGTACCTTTTTTCGGGATCAGGCTCATGGCAGCGTGGCGGTGGTGGTCGTTGAGAAAAAGCCGGTTTCCGCGTGGCGCGGGGGCAAGGTGGTCTCGGCGCGCGAGGGCAGGTCGACCGGCAGCGTAAAGGCAAAACGGCAGCCCACGATGGTGCTGCCATTGTAGAGGTTCTGCGCGCGCATCCTGCCGCGGTGCGACTCGATGATCGAGCGGCACAGGCTCAGCCCGATCCCTAAGCCTTCGGCCTTGGTCGAGAAGAAGGCTTCGTAGAGGCGCTCGATGACCTCGTCTTTGAGGCCCGGGCCGTTGTCGGTGACGCTGAATTCGATGACGCCACCTTCTTCGGGCGTGTGGCGCGGCACCACGCGCAGCTCCAGATGCCGGCGGGCGGCCGGCAACTGCGCCGAGTCGATCGCCTCGGCAGCATTCTTGAGCAGGTTGAGCAGCACTTGCTCAATCAGGATCGGGTCGACCATCAGCATCGGCAGGCGCTGCGCGACGTAGGTGCGGATCGAGACATTGCGCCGGCGCAGCTCGATGCCGGCGAGCTCGATCGTGTCTTCGACCAACTGCTTGGCCTGCGCCGGCTGGCGCTGTGGCTCGCTCTTTTTCACGAAGGCGCGGATGCGGTGGATGATCTGGCCGGCACGTTCGGCCTGGTGCGCGGTCTTTTTCAGCGCGGCGACAAGATCGTCCTTCTGGATCGAATCGTTGGCGACCCGCGAGACCATGCCGTTGCAATAGTTGGTGATCGCGGTCAGGGGCTGGTTCAGCTCGTGCGCGACCGACGAGGCCATCTCGCCCATCGTCATCAGGCGGCTCGTGACGGCGGCCCTTTCGGCCTGCAGCGCGGCCTGCTCGTCGGCGCGACGGCGCGCGCTGATATCGGTGGCGATGAGCATCTGCGCCAGGCGCCCGTCGGTCCATTGCAGGTAGCGCGAGCGCACGTCGAACCATTTGTTCAAGGTCTCGACATAGATCTCACGCAGGTCGCCGCTGCTCTCGGTGAGCGCCTGCGCCGGCAGCCCCGAAAGGTTGTCGACTTCCTCGTCGAGGTCGTGTTCAAAGTTGGCCCCGGGCTGGCCGCCTGTCAGCCACCCGTGGCCGCGTGCATCGGCGCCGAACCAGAGCCGGTAGGAACGGTTGGCAAACAACAGCTCGCCCTGCTGCACCGAAAGCACTGAGACCGATGCATCGAGGCCTTCGAGCACCGTCGTGAATCGCTCGTGTGACGCTGACAGTTGGTCGCGGATGCGCTTGGCTTCGGTGATATTGGTGATCGACGTCATCCAGCCGGTCTGGTGGCCCTTGGGGTCGATCAGCGGCGAGACATACAGGCGTGCGTCGAAGAGCGACAAGTCCTTGCGCATCAGGCGCACTTCGATACCGCCGGGCGGGCTGCGGCCCTGCATTTCCTGCTGCAGAAGGCGCTGGTTTTCTTCGATGCGATCCGGCGGCCAGTAAGGGAAGGGCGGCTTGCGGCCGACGAGCTCGTTGTCGGAAAACCCGCTCATCTGGCAGAAGGCGGCATTGACATAGGTGATGCGGCCATCGAGGTCGAGCGCGCGCATGCCTGTGAGCAGCGAGTTTTCCATCGCCCGGCGGAACTGGGTTTCCTGCACCAGCGCCGACTGGATTTGCGCGCGGCGCCGCATGTGGCGCCAGGTGCCGAGCAGCATCCACACCGTGAGCACCGACAGCGCCACGACCATCCAGAACAAGGTGTTGCTGATGAGGCCGATCGATGTGCGCCAGCCTTCGCCACGCAGCATCAGGCCGTTCAATGCCGGTGTCAGCGGCGCGTCGTGCAGGATCGAAGCGCGCTGCGCTGCCTTGGGCGGCGGCGCGGTCGATGTGCTGGCCAGCGCGACTTGGGCGTCGCCGACGATCGACATCAGGTGCCTGCGCACGACGTCTGGCGGCACATGGTGGCGCAGCAGCGCATCGACACCGTATTCGACGATCACCGTGCCGGTGAACTGGCCCTGCTCGATGATCGGCACATGGAGCTGAAACACAGCCGTGCCTGACAAGTCGCGAAAGGCCTTCGAGTAGACCGGCTGGCGCAATTGGCGCGCGCTCATGAAAGCGGCCTCGGCGGCACCGCTGGCGGCGGCGAGCGACGAACCTGCAGCGGGCGGCTCGGGATCGGGATTCAGTTCGGGGTAATGCAGCGTGGCCCAGTGGCTGGCGCGCGCCAGCCGTTGGGCGCTGAGCCAGCTCACATGCGTGACCTCCGGCCGGTCGCGCGCAAAGGCCTCGGCCTGGACCAGAAACTCGCGTTTGTCGATGCCGCGCAATACAAGGTCGCGCGTGATGCGGCCGAGTTGGCTCTGGTTTTCAATCAGCCGCAGGCCGATCTGCTGCTGGGTGATTTCGGTATCGCGCTTGAGTGACTCGGTCTCGCGCTCGATCTCTTCGTTGCGCAGGTACAGAAGGCCGAGATGATGGCGGCAAGAAACAACATCACCGACACCAGCGGCCCGAGCGTGGCAAAGCGGTCCTGCCGCGCTGGGGACTGACTTCGCCACCAGCGGCCGATCAGCCGTTTGGCTTTGGGCAAGGCCGCGGCCGGGCGGACGGTGGTGTCGGTCAGGGGGCCCATGAAGAGCTGATTATCCGGGCCGGGATTTGTTCATCTTGGCACTTGCATCTCAGACTCTCAAATTTCACATTGCGGCAGTGAAGATCACTATTTGAAAACAGAAGAAGTTGTGCGACACTCCCGCCGCGCGACCTGAGCCCGACCCGACAAACCGCCGACGGAGCCACTGCGCGTAACTTCAACAAGCCCTTCAGGAGCCTGCCGATGTCCGCCCTGCCCGAATCCTTGCTCGGCGCTGCCGCCAGCGACACCGACGCCCAGGAAACCCGCGAGTGGATGGACGCGCTCAGTGCCGTCATCCAGGCCGAGGGCCCGGAGCGTGCCCACTACCTGCTTGAGCGCCTGCTCGAAGAGGCGCGCCAGCAGAGCATCGACCTGCCGTTTTCGGCGAACACCGCGTACATCAATACGATCGAGCCCGACCACGAAGAGCGTAGCCCGGGCAACCTTGAGCTCGAAGGCCGCCTGCGCGCCTACATGCGCTGGAACGCGATGGCGCTGGTCGTCAAGGCCAACCGGCTTGACCCCGCCGACGGCGGTGACCTCGGCGGCCATATCAGCTCGTTTGCTTCGTTAGCCCATATGTTCGCGGCCGGCTTCAACCACTTCTGGCATGCCGAGAACGAAGCCCGTGGTGGTGACCTGCTCTACATCCAGGGCCACAGCTCACCGGGCATCTACGCCCGCGCCTTTCTCGAAGGCCGCCTGACCGAAGAGCAGTTGCTCAACTTCCGGCAAGAGGTCGGCGGCAAGGGCCTGAGCAGCTACCCGCATCCGAAGCTGATGCCCGAGTTCTGGCAGTTCCCGACCGTGTCTATGGGCCTGGGGCCGCATATGGCGATCTACCAGGCGCGGTTCCTGAAATACCTGCACGCGCGGGGTATCGCCGATACCGCCAAGCGCAAGGTCTGGGTCTTCTGCGGCGACGGCGAGATGGACGAGCCCGAAAGCCTGGGTGCGATCGGCCTGGCGGCGCGCGAGAAACTCGACAACCTGATCTTCGTCGTTAACTGCAACCTGCAACGCCTGGACGGCCCGGTGCGTGGCAACGGCAAGATCATCCAGGAGCTCGAAGGGGAGTTCCGCGGTGCCGGCTGGGATGTCATCAAGCTCATCTGGGGCAGCAACTGGGACCCGCTGATCGCGCGCGACAAGGACGGCGCGTTGCGCAAGATCATGCTCGACACGCTCGACGGCGACTACCAGGCTTTCAAGGCCAACGACGGCGCTTTTGTGCGCAAGAATTTCTTTGGCCGTTCACCCGCCACGCTGGAGATGGTGGCCAAGATGAGCGACGACGATATCTGGGGCCTGCGCCGGGGTGGCCACGACGCGCAGAAGGTCTACGCCGCCTTCCACCGTGCCAATAACAACACCGCCGGCCAGCCGACGGTGCTGCTGGTGAAGACGGTCAAGGGCTGGGGCATGGGCAAGGCCGGCGAGGGCAAGAACACCGCGCACCAGGCCAAGAAGCTCACCGACGACGATCTGCGCAGCTTCCGCGACCGCTTCAATATCCCGATCCCCGACAGCGAGCTGGCAAAGATCCCGTTCTACAAACCCAGCGACGACACGCCGGAGATGAAGTACCTGCACGACCGGCGCAAGGCGCTGGGGGGCTATCTGCCCAAGCGGCGCCCGAAGGCCGAGGAGAGTTTCACGGTGCCGGCGATCGAGACCTTCAAGGCCGTGCTCGACCCGACCGCCGAAGGCCGCGAGATCAGCACCACGCAAGCCTACGTTCGTTTCCTGACCCAGTTGTTGCGCGACCCCGCGCTCGGGCCGCGCGTGGTGCCGATCCTCGTCGACGAGGCGCGCACCTTCGGCATGGAAGGCCTGTTCCGCCAGATCGGCATCTACAACCCTGAAGGGCAGAAGTACACCCCGGTCGACAAGGACCAGGTCATGTACTACAAAGAAACGGTCAACGGCCAGATCCTGCAAGAAGGCATCAATGAAGCCGGCGGCATGAGCAGCTGGATCGCCGCGGCGACGTCGTACTCGACGAACAACCGGATCATGATTCCGTTTTTCATCTACTACTCGATGTTCGGCTTCCAGCGCATCGGCGACCTGGCCTGGGCCGCGGGCGACATGCAGGCGCGTGGTTTCCTGCTCGGTGGCACCTCGGGGCGGACCACGCTCAACGGCGAAGGCCTGCAGCACGAAGACGGCCACAGCCACATCCTGGCCGGCACCATACCCAACTGCATCAGCTACGACCCGACCTTCGCGCACGAGGTCGGCGTGATCCTGCACCATGGCCTCAAGCGCATGGTCGAGCGCCAGGAGAATGTCTATTTCTACATCACGCTGCTGAATGAAAACTACTCCATGCCGGGCCTCAGGGCCGGCACTGAAGAGCAGATCATCAAGGGCATGTACCTGCTCGAAGAAGGTGCGAAGAAGACGCCGCGCGTGAACCTGCTGGGCAGCGGCACGATCCTGCGCGAGAGCCTGGCCGCCAGGCAGATCCTCGAAGCCGATTGGGGCGTGGCGGCAAATGTCTGGAGCTGCCCGAGCTTCAACGAACTCACCCGCGACGGCCAGGACTGCGAACGCTGGAACCTGTTGCACCCGACCGCCGAACCGCGAGTGCCTTTTGTGACTGCGCAACTCGGGCCGCATGCCGGGCCGGTGATCGCGTCGACCGACTACATGAAAAACTACGCCGAGCAGATCCGCGCTTTCATGCCACGCGGCCGCGGCTTTAAGGTCCTGGGCACCGACGGTTTTGGGCGCAGCGATTTCCGCTCCAAGCTGCGTGAGCATTTCGAGGTCAACCGCCACTACATCGTCGTCGCCGCACTGAAGTCGCTCGCCGACGAAGGCACGCTGCCGATGGCCAAGGTCGCCGAGGCGATCGCCCGCTACGGCATCGACGTCGACAAGATCAATCCGCTCTACGCCTGAACCACGGCGTTGGCGCAACCACACAAAGACGGAGACAGGCCATGGCGTTGGTCGAAGTAAAGGTTCCCGATATCGGTGACTTCAAGGAGGTCGAGGTCATCGAACTGCTGGTCAAACCCGGCGACACGGTGGCTGTCGAGCAGTCGCTGCTGACGGTGGAGTCGGACAAGGCGTCGATGGAGATCCCGTCGTCGCACGCCGGGGTGGTCAAGGAGATCAAGGTCAAGCTTGGCGACAAGGTGGCTGAGGGAACCCTGTTGCTGGTTCTGGAAACGGTCGACACGTCCGCCGCTGCGACCGCCGCGCCGGCTGCGGCTGTTGCGCCGCCGGCCGCCGCCGCGGTGGCGCCGGCGACCGTACCGGCTCCGCCTGCCGCCGCCGGCGCTGCGCAAGCCGATGCTCAAGCCGACACTCAAGGCGCCGCGTCGATCGACATCGTCGTGCCCGATATCGGCGACTTCGATGAAGTCGCGGTGATCGAGGTCTTTGTCAAGGCCGGCGACAGCGTCAAGGTCGAGCAGAGCCTGATCACGGTGGAGTCCGACAAGGCGTCGATGGAGATCCCGTCGTCGCATGCCGGCGTCGCCGACGAGATCAAGGTCAAGGTCGGCGACAAGGTCAAGAAGGGCAGCTTGATTGCCGTGTTGCGTGGCGCCTCAGGCGTGGTCACTGCGGCGGCGGCAGCGCCACAAGCTGCTGCGGTGGCGCCCGCCACTTCGCCATCGAGCGCGCCAGTCGTTGCGGCAGCGCCGCCGGCCGCGGCAGTGCCGGCGCATGACCCCGCCGCGGCCAAAGGCGCGCTGCCACATGCGTCGCCGTCGATCCGCAAGCTGGCGCGCGAACTCGGCGTATCGCTGGCCGAAGTCGCCGGCTCCGGCCCCAAAGGCCGGATCACCGAAGTCGACGTGCAGGGTTTTGTCAAAGGCGTGATGGCCGGCGCGCTACAGACCGCAGCGCAAAAAACCAAGGCGCCGGCGGCGAGCGCGGCGGCGGGCGGTGGTGCGTTCCCGGGCCTGCTGCCCTGGCCGCAGATCGACTTCGCCAAGTTCGGGCCTGTCGAACGCAAAGACCTGAGCCGGATCAAGAAGATCAGCGGCGCCAACCTGCATCGCAACTGGGTCGTGATCCCGCATGTCACCAACCACGACGATGCCGACATCACCGAGCTCGAAGCCTTCCGCGTCCAGCTCAACCGCGAAAACGAAAAGGCCGGCATCAAGGTCACGATGCTGGCCTTCCTGATCAAGGCCAGCGTGGCGGCGCTGAAAAAATTCCCCGACTTCAACGCTTCGCTGGACGGCGAGCAGATCGTCTTGAAGAACTATTTCAACATCGGCTTTGCCGCCGACACCCCCAACGGCCTGGTCGTGCCGGTGATCAAGGATGCCGACAAGAAGGGCATCTTCGCGATCAGCCAGGAGATGGGCGAGCTGGCCAAAAAAGCGCGCGATGGCAAGCTCGGGCCGGCCGACATGAGCGGCGGCTGTTTCAGCATCTCTTCGCTCGGTGGCATCGGCGGGCGCTATTTCACGCCGATCATCAACGCGCCAGAGGTCTCGATCCTGGGCGTGTGCAAGAGCAGCACCGAGCCGCGCTGGGACGGCCAGGCATTTGTGCCGCGCTTGATCCTGCCGCTGTCGTTGAGCTGGGACCACCGCGTCATCGACGGCGCTTCCGCTGCGCGTTTCAATGCTTACCTGGGCCAGATCCTCGCCGACTTCAGGCGCGTGTTGTTGTGAGCCCCCAGACACTTGCGGTGTCGTCCCCCAGGGGGAATCGGCCGCGACCCGGCGGCTACTCGTACCGCGAGGTCTTCGAGTTCGATCGTTTCTGGGCCATCGGCTCGGGCCGCAGTTTTGCGCTCGGCGCGATGTACGGCGCCTGGGAGCGCCTGAAGACCGCGCGCGAGGTGGCCGAACTCGGCGTGCGCTTGGGCTGCGAATTCGACAAAAACTCGGCCGGGCCGGTGAAGGCCCATACGATCAAATTGAAAGGTTGAAACCATGGCGTCGATTCAGATCAAGGTGCCGGATATCGGCGACGTCAAGGACGTGGCGGTGATCGAAATCCTGGTCAAGCCGGGGGACGTGGTGAAGGCCGAACAGAGCCTGGTCACGGTGGAGTCTGACAAAGCGTCGATGGAGATCCCGTCGTCGGCGGCCGGGGTCGTGAAGGCGCTGATGGTGAAGATTGGCGATACCGTCAACGAAGGGTCGGTGTTGCTGGAGTTGGAGGCTGATGCGGCCGGCGCGCCGGAGACAGTGGTAACCGTTGCACCGGCACCTGCTGCGGCGCCAACGCCAACATCCGGACCGGCACCAGTCCCTGCATCCGCACCCACCGCAGCGGCCTACGCCGGCAGCGCCGACCAGTCCTGCGACTTGGCTGTACTCGGTGCCGGGCCGGGGGGTTATTCAGCCGCTTTCCGCGCCGCCGACCTCGGCCTGAAGGTGGTGCTCGTCGAACGTTATCCGACGCTGGGCGGCGTCTGCCTGAATGTCGGCTGCATCCCGAGCAAAGCCTTGCTGCATGTCGCTGCGGTGATGGACGAGGCGGCTCATTTTGCCGACCTCGGCATCAGCTTCGGCACGCCTGCGGTCGACATGGGCAAGCTGCTCGCGCACAAGAACAAAGTCGTCGGCAAACTCACCGGCGGCCTGGCCGCGATGGCCAAGATGCGCAAGGTCACGGTAGTTCAAGGCACGGGTGAATTTGCCGACCCGCACCATCTGCGCGTGACGACGGCAGACGGCAAGGTGCAGACGATCCACTTCACACAGGCCATCATTGCCGCCGGTTCCGAAGCCGTGAAGTTGCCATTCCTGCCGAACGACGACCCGCGCATCGTCACGTCCACCGGCGCGCTCGAATTGCGCCAGCAACCGAAGCGCATGCTGGTCATCGGCGGCGGCATCATCGGCCTGGAAATGGGCACCGTCTACTCGACCCTCGGTGCGCGCCTGGATGTCGTTGAAATGCTCGACAGCCTGATGCTCGGCGCCGACCGCGACCTGGTTCGTGTGTGGCAGAAGCTGAACGCCAAGCGCTTCGACAACATCATGTTGAAGACCAAGACCGTGGGTGCGCAAGCGACTGCTGAAGGCATCCTGGTCAACTTCGAAGGCGAGGGCGCGCCAAAAGAACCGCAACTCTATGACCTGGTTCTGCAAGCGGTGGGCCGCAGCCCGAACGGCAACAAGATCGGCGCCGACAATGCCGGCGTCAGCGTCGGCGACCGCGGCTTCATCGCGGTCAATGCGCAGATGCGCACCAACGTGGCGCACATCTTTGCGATCGGCGATATCGTCGGCCAGCCGATGCTGGCGCACAAGGCGGTGCACGAGGCGCATGTCGCCGCCGAGGTCGCTGCCGGCGACACCAAGGCGCAGTTCGACGCGCGGGTGATCCCCAGCGTGGCCTACACCGACCCCGAGATCGCCTGGGTCGGGCTCACCGAAGACGACGCTAAGGCACGCGGCATCGCGGTCAAGAAGGGCCTCTTCCCGTGGACCGCCTCCGGCCGCGCCATCGCCAACGGCCGCGACGAGGGATTCACCAAGCTGCTGTTCGACGCGCAGACTCATCGCATCGTTGGCGGTGGCATCGTCGGCACGCATGCCGGCGACATGATCGGCGAGGTTGCGCTGGCGATCGAGATGGGCGCCGATGCGGTCGACATCGGCAAGACGATCCACCCTCATCCGACCCTGGGCGAAAGCATCGGCATGGCGGCCGAGGTCGCCCACGGCTCGTGCACCGACGTGCCGCCGGCGCGCAGATAGCGGCGCCTCACCTCAGGCGCGTCGCGGCTTGTGTGCAAAAAACAAGGGGCCCCTCGGGCCCCTTGTTGTCGCTGGCGCCAGAACTGGCTCAGGCTTTTTTCACGTAAGCACTGCACCAGCCCTTGCCGGCGACCTGTTTGCCAGCAAACAGCGGGCAACCGCCCCAGGCGTCGGCCGGTTTGCCCTGGTAGAGCTGGCAGTTGGCGCAAATCTGGCCGGCGGCGTATTTGGCCTGCTTGGCCTTGTCGACCTTGGTCGCGTCATGCACATAGGCCAGCGCCTTGGCTTGCGGGTCGGCCTCGTCGATCTTGGCCTGCGCAAAAGCGCTGCGCCCGGCAAACAGCGTGGCGGCGGCCACGGGAACGATCTGGATGAATTTGCGGCGGGATGACATCAGTGGCTGTCCTGTGGGTTGGCTAGGGTGTTGCGGGGTGCATTCTTGCGGGGCGGATTCTGACTGAAATCCGGCGCCCGCTGGCACCCTGGTGCAACGTCGGCGAAGGGGCTTTCGTTGACCCTGGCCGCTTACGGGTGACCACGCGGTCGGCGGCGCTCAAGTGCTGTCATGGTTGGCCGACATGAGCCGACATGAGTTGTTGCGATGTGCTGCTCGTGTGCCCACCCGCGTCGGCGTCTGCCGTCGCGGTGACAGCCGCGCCCACGCGAGCGCGGGCGTGCGCGGCCCGACGCCGGGGTCGAGCCGCGTCGCTGCGACGCTGGCTGGTCACCGCCGGCGCCGTGCTGTTTGCGACGCTGGCCCTGCTGGGCACCAGCCGCGCCTGGGACGCCGACCGCATGCTGCGCGCGGCGTCTTTGCATGGCCCGCGTGCGCAAGCCTCGACACGGGACTTGCAGCAGCTCCTGGCGGTGGTCTCGGACGGCGAAGTCTCGGTCCGGTTGGACGCCGTCAACGGGCACTTCAACCGCCGCATCGCATTTGCCGAGGACACCGTGGTCTGGCAGCAGGCCGACTTCTGGGCCAGCCCGATCGAGACCCTGGCCAAAGGCGAGGGTGACTGTGAGGACTACGCGATCGCCAAATATTTTTCGCTGGTCGCCGCCGGGGTGCCAGTGGCCAGCCTGCGGCTGGTTTACGTGCGCGCGATACTGGCGGCGCTGCCGACCGTGCCAGCGCGGTCGGTGGCGCATATGGTGCTGGCCTACTACCCCGAGCGCAGCGAAGACCCGCTGATCCTGGACAACCTGGTGCAAGAGATCAAGCCGGCGTCTCGGCGAGCCGACCTCACGCCGGTATTCAGCTTCAACAGTGAAGGCCTGTGGCAGGGCGCCGGTCAGGACAGCGCAGGCGACCCGCTGCTGCGCCTTTCACGCTGGCGCGAAGTGGTGCGCAAGGCACGCGCCGAAGGTTTTTTGTGAGCCGCCCATGTCGATGATCCGCCAGCTTGCGCTGCTGCTCGCCGCGGTGGTGATCTTTGCCGTGGGTGGCAGTGCCTGGGTCGCGGCCTCGACGGCGCGCGACAGCCTGCGCTCGCAATGGCAGGTTCGCAACGGCGACGCGGCTTCGCTGCTGGCGTTGGCAATGTCGCAGCAGCGGGGCGATACCGGCCTGATGTCGATCGTGCTCGAGGCCCAGTTCAACGCCGGGCATTACCGGTCGATCCGCTTGGTCGCCAGCGACGGCACGGTTGTTTTCGAACGCGAGTCGCCGGTTCTGGTGGGTGATGCACCGGCCTGGTTGGGCTCGGCGCTGCCGCTCGAAGCGCCGGCCGGCATCGGGCTGGTCAGCGACGGCTGGCGCAGCGTTGGCCGGGTGCAGGTGCAAAGCCATGCCGCCTGGGCCTACGAGGCCTTGTGGGCGTCGCTGGTGCAGGCCAGCGCCTGGTTGCTGCTGGTTGGCATCGTGGCGCTGATCGGCGCGGTCTTTGCGGTGCACAGCTGGCGCCGAGGCCTGGACGCTGTGCTCCAGCAGGCGCAGGCGCTTGAGCTCAGCCGCTTCACCGAGATCCGCGAGCCGCGCACGCTGGAGTTGCGCCGCCTGGCCACCGGCATGAATGCGATGGTGCGCCGCTTGAGGTCGCTGTTTGACAGCCACGCGACGCAGCTCGAGCTGATGCGGCGCAAGGCGCATCACGACGCGCTCACCGGGCTGTCGAACCGCAGCCACTTCGTGGCCAAGCTCGAGCGTGCGTTGCAAGCGCGTCGCGACGCTCCGGCGTTGGCCGAGGCGCCGCGCCGCGGCTGCCTGCTGATCGTGCGCCTGCGCCAGCTCGAAGCGATGAACCAGCGCCTGGGGCGCGACGGTGCTGACCGCGTGCTGGCCGCTGCGGGCGAGGTTTTGCAGACCTACCGGGTGCGCGCGCCGGGCGCGTTTGCCGGGCGCCTGAACGGTGGCGACCTGGCGCTGTACTTGCCCGTCAACGGCATGGGCGAAGAAACGGCGTTGGCGCTGACTGCGACGCTGCGCGCATTGCTGCAAACCGTTGATCCCGGCGGCGAGTTGTGCATCGGCGGTGTCGACGGGTTGGCCACCGGCGGTGTTTCCGACGCCATCGCGCGCGCCGACGAAGCGCTGGCCAGTGCCGAGGTGCAGGGGCCGTTTGCCGCGCACATCATTGCCAGCCCGTCGGGCGTAGAGCCGGTGGGTGAAAGCGAATGGCGCCGACGCATCGCGCAGGCGCTGGCCGCCGGGCGCACGCGCATCGCCGAACATGCGGTGGTCGACGCGCATGGGCGCACCTTGCATCTGGAGTGCCCGCTGCGGGTGCAACTGGTGGCCGATGGGCCTTTCGACAGTGCGGCGCGCTGGATGCCGATGGCCACCCGCGGCCGGCTCACGCAGCAGGTGGACCTGGCCGCAGCGGCACTGGTGCTGCACGCGATCGAAGCCGACGGCATCGCACGTGCAGTGCATGTGGCGTCGCTGTCGATCTCCGAAGCCGGCTTCGCGTCGGCGCTGGCACGCGTTCTTGCCGACATGCCCGAGGCCGCGAAAAAGCTGCTCATCGAAGTCGCCGAAGACCCGGCCGGTTTGTCGCCGCACTGGCGCGACGCGGTCGGTTGGTGGCGTCCGCATGGCGTGCGTCTGGGGCTGGAAAATGCCGGCAGCTCGCTGCACGCGCTGCTCGACGCGCGTGCCGCCGGCCTGGACTACGTCAAGGTCGACGGCCGCTTCCTGCGCGGCCTGGCCAGCGACAAGACGCTGACCGAATACGCGCGCCAGGTGCTGGCCGCCGCACGCAGCGTCGGCGTGGCGGTGTATGCCGAAGGCATCGACAACACTCAGGATCTGCAAGTCCTGTGGTCGCTGGGTTTCGATGGTGCGACCGGCCCGGCGGTGACTTCCGCGGGTTGAACTCGCGGCTGGGTCGCGAGCACCCGGCTCAACCGATATCGGCGCAGTGCAAACCGAACTCGCCACGCTGGCGGTCGGCGAAGTAGCGTTTCAGGGTTTCGCGCACGGTGCCAAACGCGATCTGATCCCAGGGCACTTCATGTTCGTGGAAAAGCTGCGCCTCGATCGTCTCCGGGCCCGGGTTGAAAGTGGTGTCGAGCAGCCGCGCGCGGTAGAAAAAATGCACCTGGCCGACCCGCACCACATTCAGGACTGAAAACAAGCCTTGCATCTCGATGCGCGCGCCGGCTTCTTCATCGGTCTCGCGCAAGGCGCCGGCCTCGGTGGACTCACCCAGCTCGAGAAAACCGGCCGGCAAAGTCCACAGCCCATACCGCGGCTCGATATTGCGTCGGCACAGCAGCACTTGCTCGCCCCAGACGGGCAGCGTGCCGACGACATTGAGCGGGTTTTCGTAGTGGACAAACGCGCAGCCAGTGCAAACCGCGCGCTCGCGGTTGTCGTCCGCCGGCACGCGGTACTGCACCGGCTGGCCGCAGTTGCGGCAGTGGCGGATCTGGGATCGCGGCAGCATGGGGCGAGTGTAGCCATCGGGCCGAGGTGGCAACACGCATGGCATCATCGACGCGGCTACAACCCCGGTGGAGATCGACTCGATGAACCTCGTATTCCCGGCCCCCGCGCCGACCCTGCTGCCGGTTGCCGGCGGCGCGATGTTTCCGGTGCGCCGCATCTACTGCGTCGGCCGAAATTACGCCGAACATGCCGCCGAGATGGGCTTCAGCGGCCGCGAGCCGCCATTCTTTTTTCTCAAGCCAGCCGACGCCGCGGTGCCCGTGGCCGACGGCGAAACTGGCGTCATTCACTACCCGGCGCTGACCAAAAATCTGCACCACGAGATCGAGCTCGTGGTGGCCATTGGCAGTGGCGGCAGCGGCATCAAGGCGGCCGATGCGCGCCAGCACATCTTCGGTTATGCCGTCGGCCTGGACATGACGCGTCGCGACCTGCAGGGCGAGATGAAAAAACAGGGCCGGCCGTGGTGCATCGGCAAGGCGTTCGACCAGTCGGCGCCGATCGGCCCGATCCACCCGATGACGACAACCGGCGAGCTGCTGCGGGGTGCGATCACGCTGTCGGTGAACGGCGTGCCCAAGCAAAAGGGCGACCTGTCCGAGCTGATCTGGAACGTGAATGAAACCATCGAGCAGCTCAGCGCGGCATGGGCGCTGCAAGCCGGCGACCTGATCTTCACCGGCACGCCGGCCGGTGTTGGCGCGGTGCAGCGTGGTGACGTGATGGAAGGCGCCATCGAC
>JAYUSP010000340.1:0-14349 GCA_043755615.1 Betaproteobacteria bacterium | reverse complement strand
GACGACGTATGCATCGAAAAATACGTGAATGAAGCCGTCAAGGCCGCGCTGACGAATTTGGAATCACGCCCCGCCCCCGCTGGCGAAATGACGGTCGTGTTAGGCTCGGGCTGGCCCGGCATCTTGCTGCACGAAGCCATCGGCCACGGCCTGGAAGGCGACTTCAACCGAAAGGGCTCCAGCGCCTTCAGCGGCAAAATTGGCAAGCGTGTCGCCGCCAAAGGTGTGACGGTGCTGGACGACGGCACGATTGCCGATCGTCGTGGTTCACTCAACGTTGATGACGAAGGCAATGCCAGCCAGCGCAATGTGCTGATTGAAGACGGCATTTTGAAGGGCTACATACAGGACTCATTGAATGCACGTTTGATGAACGTCAAGCCCACGGGCAATGGCCGCCGCGAAAGTTACGCCCACACACCCATGCCGCGCATGACCAACACCTACATGCTGGGCGGTGACAAAGACCCGCAAGAAATCGTTGCCAGCATCAAAAAAGGCCTGTACGCCACCAACTTTGCAGGCGGTCAGGTGGACATCACATCCGGCAAATTCGTCTTTTCAGCCAGCGAAGCGTATTGGGTTGAAAACGGCAAAATCTTGTACCCCGTTAAAGGCGCAACCATCGTTGGCAGCGGCCCGGAATGCCTGAAAAAAGTCAGCATGATCGCCAACGACATGGCACTGGACAGCGGCGTGGGCACGTGCGGCAAAGAAGGCCAGAGCGTGCCTGTGGGTGTTGGCCAGCCTACGTTGCGGATTGATGGTTTGACGGTGGGTGGCACGGCCTGAAGTCATTTCAACGCGGAAAAAATAGAAGTGGAGAGCGCGGAGGACGCGGAGAAAACAATAAAAGCTATTTCTCCGCGTCCTTTGCCTCTTTCTCCTCTTCTCCTCTTCTCCGCGTTGAATGCACCCGTACCCGAATCTTCGTCCGCATTTCAACCTGTGCTACATTTCCAGCTATGCACCAAGCATCGTTTTATTTTGGTTACTTCTGGTTCTCAAGCGCCTCTGGCGGTAGAGAGACTTTTGCGTAACCCCCGATAAACGCACAAATCTTTTAAAACCGCCGGACACCCGGCGGTTTTTTTTTGCTTTTCAATTTTTTTTAGTTTTTATAAAAAAGGAAACCCGTGATGCCTAATTCAATGAGTTCAGCAACCTCCACATGGTATGCGCCCGTCGACAAAACCAGCCAAACCGACGACGAACGCATCAAGGACATCACTGTGTTACCACCGCCCGAGCATCTGATCCGCTTTTTCCCGATTCAGGGCACACCGGTTGAGTCCCTCATCACCAGCACCCGCAAAAGCATTCACAACATCATCGCTGGCGCTGACGACCGCCTGCTGGTGGTAATGGGCCCGTGCTCCATACATGACCCGGCAGCGGCACTTGAATATGCCCGCCGGCTGGTCGAGCAGCGCAAAAAGTACGCAAGTACGTTAGAAATTGTGATGCGCGTCTACTTTGAAAAACCCCGTACTACGGTCGGCTGGAAGGGCTTGATCAACGACCCGTATCTGGACGAAACCTATCGTATTGACGAGGGCCTGCGCATGGCGCGCCAGTTGTTGATCGACATCAACCGCATGGGCTTGCCTGCGGGCAGTGAGTTTTTAGACGTGATCTCGCCGCAATACATTGGCGATTTGATTGCCTGGGGCGCAATTGGCGCACGCACAACCGAAAGCCAGGTACACCGCGAGCTCGCGTCCGGCCTGTCCGCGCCGATTGGCTTTAAAAATGGCACTGACGGCAACATCCGCATCGCCACTGACGCGATTCAGTCTGCGTCACGCGGGCACCACTTTTTGTCGGTGCATAAAAACGGCCAGGTCGCGATTGTGCAGACCAAGGGCAACCAGGACTGCCATGTTATTTTGCGCGGCGGCAAAGCCCCCAACTACGACGCTGCCAGCGTGGCCGCAGCCTGCAAGGACCTGGAAGCCGCCGGCTTGCCCTCCACTTTGATGGTCGATTGCAGCCATGCCAACAGTTCCAAGAAGTATGAAAAGCAGCTGGAGGTGGCGCGCGACATTGCCGCGCAGGTGGCCACCGGCTCGCGTCAGGTGTTTGGCGTAATGGTCGAAAGCCATCTGAATGCCGGTGCGCAAAAGTTCACGGCAGGCAAGGACAACGCCAAGGCGCTGACCTACGGCAAAAGCATCACCGACGCCTGCCTGGGCTGGGACGATTCGCTGGCCGTGCTGGGCATCTTGAGCGATGCGGTGAAGGCGCGCCGGCTGCGTTGACCGTGGCCCCGCCGGCAGCGCTGGCGGCACCGGCCATTTCGGCAGGTAGAGTCGCGGGCAATGAGCTCAGCCCACCATGACCAGCTTCTCGGCACCCACTTGCACAGCGTTTTTGGCGAGCTCGATGAGGCCGCGCTGGCGCTGCTGCGCGAGCATCTGCGCTGGGTCGAGGTCGCCGGCGGGCAGACGCTGATCGAG
The DNA here is from genome assembly GCA_043755615.1 of Betaproteobacteria bacterium. Classification (GTDB taxonomy): domain Bacteria; phylum Pseudomonadota; class Gammaproteobacteria; order Burkholderiales; family Burkholderiaceae_C; genus Rubrivivax. Next base: position 11,890 of record JAYUSP010000340.1, on the reverse strand, counting down.
CAGGGCGAGCCTGGCGACTCGCTGTACCTCATCGTCAGCGGCCGGCTGCGCGCCTACGTGCGCCGCGCCGACCGAAGCCAGCGTATGGTGCGCGAGATGGCCCGCGGCGAGATCATCGGCGAAATCGCGATGTACGCCGACGAGCCGCGTTCGGCAACGGTGGTGGCGATCCGCGACTCGGTACTGGTGCGGCTCGACAAGGCGCCGTTTCGCCGCCTGATCGCGCTCAGCCCGCAGGTCTCGCTGGCGCTGACGCGGCAGATTGTGCACCGGCTCAAAACCGAACATGAACCTTCGCGTTTTGCCGCGCCGGTGACGATCGGCGTATTTGCCGTCTCCGCTGCGGTCGACATCGCCGGCTTTGCCAAGCAGGTGGCCGCGGCGCTGGCTGGGGCCGGCCGCGTCTGCATCGTCGACTCCACCGACGCCAGCCTGGGCAGCGCAGCGGGCTCGGGCGGCGAGGCCCTCGCGGTGGCACACCAATCCGGCGCGGCGATGGCGCTGCGGCTGGACGAGATTGAGGCCCACCACGACTTCGTGCTGCTCGTGGCCGACCCAACGCCGACCGCCTGGACACATCTGTGCGCACGCCACAGCGACGAGCTGCTGCTGCTTGCGCAGGCTAACGAAACACCGCAGCTGCACGCGGTGGAAACGCAGTGTATCGTCAGCCGCCCGCCGCGCACCGAAGCCGCCGAACTGCTGGTGCTGCTGCACCCCACTCACGCCGCCTGCGCGTCGGGCACCGAAGCCTGGCTCGCGCGCCGGCCGCTGGCCGGGCACCTGCATGTGCGCCAGGGTGTCGCCGCCGACCATGCGCGAGTCGCGCGGGTGCTCAGCCGCAGCGCCACAGGCCTGGTGCTGGCGGGCGGCGGTGCACGCGGGTTTGCGCACTTCGGTGTCTTGCGCGCGTTGCAGGAAGCCGGCATCGAGGTCGACTTCGTCGGTGGCACGAGCATGGGCTCGGTGATGGGCGCGCTGGTCGCGTCCGACAAGCCGCTGCCGGCGATGTTGCAGATCGCGCGCCACGCCTTTCGCCGCAACCCGACGGGCGACTTCAATCTGCTGCCGCTGATCTCGTTGATCAAGGGCCGGCGGCTGCGGCAGACGGTGCGCCAGGCGGTGGTCGACGTGCTGGGCAGCCCGACAGCCGGCATCGAAGACCTGTGGAAGCCTTTTTTCTGCATCGCCACCAACTACTCGCAGGCGCGCGAGCAGACGCTGCAGCGTGGCCCGCTCGAGCGCGCGCTGCTGGCGAGCACGGCGATCCCCGGCGCGCTGCCTCCAGTGGTGATGGGCGGCGACCTGCTCTGCGACGGTGGCACCTTTAACAACTTTCCGGTCGACGTGATGCGCGGCCTGCGTGGCGTAGGCACCGTGATCGGCGTCGATCTCAGCACGCAGCGGCCCAAGCCGCTGACCTTTGACGAGGTGCCCGGCACCTGGGCGCTGTTGCGCGACCGCCTGCGGCCACGCAGCCGCCGCCGCTACCGCCTGCCCAGCCTGGCGGCCTACCTGATGAATGTGACGATCCTGTACAGCGTGTCGCGGCACGCCGAATCGCAACGCGCCGCGGACATCGTCTTCAACCCGCCGCTGTACCGTGTCGGGCTCTTGCAGTGGAGCCGCTTCGACTCGATCGTCGAGCAGGGTTATGCCCACGCCAAGGAAGTGCTGGCGCGGCCCGAGGTCGCGGCCAGGCTGGGCTTGCGCCCCGACGGTGCGGCCGGCGCCGCGTTGCTTCAGCAAGGAGTCCACACATGACAATCAGCCCGACGATCGATATGTCGATGATGGGGGTTGCATTCGGATTCATCGGCGCCTCGTTGACGGTGGCCAGCTACTTGATGAAAAACATGCTGCCGCTGCGCCTGGTGGCGCTGGTGGCGAACGTCTTTCTCATCGTCTACGCGGTGCAGGGCGGCTCGTGGCCGACGGTGGCGCTGTACCTGGCGATGATCCCGATCAACCTCAAAAAAGTGTTCGAGATCCGCAAGCTCGTGCGCGCAATTCAAAACGCCAAGGCCGACACGCCGATCGGCGACTGGCTGCTGCCGCACATGCTGCGCCGCGAAGCGCCGGCCGGCCAGACGCTGTGGAAAAAGGGCGATGTCGCGACCGAGATGGTCTATGTGCACAGTGGCCGGCTGGCGCTGGTCGAGTACGGCCAGACCCTGGGCCCGGGCAACCTGGTCGGTGAGATCGGCCTGTTTGCCCCCGACAACCGACGCACTGGCACGATCGTCTGCGAAACCGCATGCACGCTGTACACGCTGTCGGCCGACGGCATGGCGCAGCTGTATTACCTGAACCCCAAACTCGGCTTCCACGTCATGCGGCTCGTCGTCGCGCGGCTGATGCACGACGCGCAAGTCGCGCGCGCCCGGGCCGGCCTGTCGGCGCCGGTTCAGTCAGGCGCCTGAAGCGGCGTGGTGGCCTCGCGGGCAGCGATATCCGCGTCGGCACTGTTTTCGCGCTGCAAGCGCTCGCTGCGCCAGTAGACATCGTCGCCGCCCAGGCCGTCGAGATTGGCGCGGTTGAGCACCCGGGCGAGCACAAAGAGCAGGTCCGACAAACGGTTCAGATATTGCCGCGGCGCGTCGTTGACTGCGCTTTGCGCCGCCAGCGCGACCAGCGCGCGCTCGGCACGGCGGGCCACGGTGCGGCTGACATGCGCCAGCGCAGCGCTGCGGGTGCCCGCCGGCAGGATGAATTCCTTGAGCCGCGGCAGCGCCGCGTTGTAGTGCGCCAGCGCTTCGTCCAGGTGCAGCACCGCATCGGCCTTGAGCAGGGTGTAACCGGGGATCGACAGCTCGCCGCCGAGGTTGAAGAGTTCGTGCTGGATGACGACCAGGAGCCTGCGCACGTCGTCGGGCAAATGCTCGCACAGGAGCACGCCGAGCCCTGAGTTCAGCTCGTCGACATCACCCATCGCCTGCACGCGCAAATGGTCCTTGGCGACGCGGCTGCCGTCACCCAGGCCGGTGCTGCCGTCGTCGCCGGTGCGCGTTGCAATCTGCGTGAGTCGATTCGACATGCCAGCGATGCTAGCAGCGCCTTGGGGAACCGCTGATTCAGTCCCTCGCGGTCCGCGCATCCTCGCTCTGGGCGGTCTGCGGCGTTGCAAATCCTCGCCATAGCCTGGGCTATGGCTGTGGTTTGCGCCTTGCAGCCCATCCCAGCCCGAGGCGCGCGTCCTCGCAGGGACTGGATCAACGATTCCCTAGAATGCGCCTTGCACGTCGATCAACCGCGCATCGAGGACCCGCCCATGAATGCACCGCTGCCCGACCATCTGCTGCATCAACCGCGCCTGGTGCCGGCCGCGATGCTCGCCGCGCTGCGCGCGCATTTTGGCGAACGCTGCTCGACCGCTGCCGCGGTGCGCGAGCAGCATGGCCGCGACGAATCGGCGCTGGCCGCGATGCCGCCCGAAGTGGTCGTCTTCTGCGAGAGCACGGCCGATGTCGTGGCCGTGCTCGAACAAGCCAGCGTGCATGCCGTGCCGGCGATACCGTTTGGCATCGGCTCGTCACTCGAAGGCCACTTGCTCGCGGTGCAGGGCGGCGTCAGCGTCGACGTGTCGCGCATGAACCGCGTCGTGCGCGTGGATGCCAACGACCTGACGGTGACGGTCGAAGCCGGCGTCACGCGCGAGCAGCTCAACCGCGAGATCCGCGACACGGGTTTGTTCTTCCCGATCGACCCGGGCGCAAATGCCTCGATCGGTGGCATGGCCGCCACCCGCGCCAGCGGCACCAACGCGGTGCGCTACGGCACGATGCGCGAGAACGTGCTCGGCCTGACCGTGGTCACGGCCAGCGGCGAGGTCATCCACACCGGCACGCGGGCGAAGAAGTCCAGCGCCGGCTACGACCTGACGCGCCTGATGGTCGGCAGCGAAGGCACGCTGGGTGTCATGACCGAGGTCACGCTCAAGCTCTATCCGCTGCCCGAGGCGGTGCGCGCTGCGACCTGCAATTTCCCGAGCATCGACGCCGCGGTGCGCACGACGATCCAGATCATTCAGATGGGCGTGCCGATCGCACGCTGCGAGTTGCTTGACGCCAACGCCATCCGCGGCGTGAACAGACATTCGCACCTGACGCTGCAAGAGTCGCCGATGTTGCTGATGGAGTTCCACGGCAGCGAAGCCGGTGTCACTGAGCAGAGTGCGCTGGTGCAGGAAGTTGCGCATGAACATGGCGGCCAGGCTTTTCAGTGGGCGAGCACGCCCGAGGAGCGCACCAAACTCTGGACCGCGCGCCACCAGTCGTACTTCGCCGCGCTGCAGATGCGCCCGGGCTGCCGCTGCCAGAGCACCGACACCTGCGTGCCGATCTCGCACCTGGCCGAAAGCATCAACGAATCAGTCGCAGAAGCCGAAGAAGCTGGCATCCCGTACTGGATCGTCGGCCATGTCGGTGACGGCAACTTCCACCTGAGCTGGCTGATCGACCCCGACGACGAGCAGGAGCGCGCTACGATCGAGCGCCTGGGCGTGCAGATGGTGCGGCGCGCGCTGCGCCTGGAAGGCACCTGCACCGGCGAACATGGCATCGGGCTGCACAAGATGCCCTACCTCGTCGACGAGGCCGGCGCCGGCGCGGTGCAGATGATGCGCAGCATCAAACATGCGCTCGACCCGAAGAACATCATGAATCCGGGCAAGATCTTCGAGTACTGAAATCCCGGTGGCCGCTGCTGCGTAGCATCCCAACCCGCAAGGGGCGCCAGCGTCAAGTCGATGACCGTGGCGCACACCCGGCAGCGCGGCCGCGCAAACCAGATCAGCCTGAAGCCCAAGGCCCGAAAGCCACGATCGCGGCGCGGCGGGTCCATCTCGCCCAATCGCCTTGGTCGCAGTAGCGACCTTCTCGCCGACGGTGACCGTCGCGGCTGGTCGGCGTGGACATAATGGCGGACATCGTCAAGGGGGCCGCGTGTCCATCATGTCCGTCATCACCATCCCATCCACCCCCACCACGGGCCGTCGCGGCGCACGGCGTTGCACGGCCGGTGGCGCGGGCTCGATCGTGGCTTCACTTGCGGCTTCACCTGCGACTGTGCTTGCGGCCTTGCTTGCGGCGTCGCTGGCGGGCTGCGGCGGCGGTGGCGGCGGCAGCTCCGAGCTTCAAGTGACGGTGCCGACTGCCGTGCGCGCGGTCGCTGCGTCGGCAGGTTCGGACGCCACCGCGGCCAACCTCGGCAGCCTGGGCGGCTGGCTCGCCCGCGCGGTGCTCAGCACCGCCAGCGAAGGGGTGCTCGACATCACCGGCGTGCGCGAGTCGCCGCAGTCCAGCGGCATTGCCAACAGCGCGCTACGCGCGCCCGTGATGGGCATGCCGGCGCATGTGCTGCGCGCGGTGGTGCGGCTCGGCGCGCCATTCGCCGCCGCGCGCGAAAAACCTTCAGCGATCTCGGTCGACACACAGCCCTGCGAAAACGAAGGCGGCAGCTTCACTGTCACGTTTGACGATGCCGACAACAGCACCGTACTGAGCACCGGCGACTCGCTGACCCTGACCGTCAGCAATTGCGTTCTGGACAGCACCACGCCAATCGCCAACGGCAGCGTGACGCTCAAGCTCAACGGCGTCGAGATCAACGGCCGCAACGAGGTGACGGCGATCGATGCGGATGTCACTTTCAGCAACTTCGCTCTCGCCGGTTATGGCAGCTACAGCGGCGCGGCGCGTTTCTGGACCAAGCCGCAGACCGGCGGCGAGCGTTCGCGGGTGAGCTTTCTGGGCACCAGCGTCACGCTGGCGGGTGCGACCATCGTCTACGACTTCGATGTCTATGCGCTGAGCACCGCGTCGACGAATACCTTCGAGGTCGACGGCGGCATCGGCATCGCAGGCCAGACCTATTCGGTGGTCGCCAGCGGCTCGATGTCGGGCACCGTGCTCGGCCCCCCGTCCACTGGCACGCTGCGCCTGCGCGACGCCGCCGGCGACAGCGTCCAGCTCAGCGCCAGGAGCGCGCTGCTGTTCGACCTGGACTTTTTCCCGTCAGGCGCGACGGCGCCGACCGCGTCGCTGCCCGGGCTGCGCTGGGCGGACTACCTGGGCGCGCCGCAGTAGGCCACGCGCTGGTCGCAGCAAGCCGCGCGCTGGCCGCGCCGCTCTCGGGTTCGGGTCGGGTTCGGGCTCGGGCGCCGGGGCACGCCAAGCGGCGTGAAGCCCGCTCAGGAGCGGAGCAGGCGCGTCGCAGCCCGCATGGGGGCCGTCATTTCACGCCTGCGGCGGTGCCGGCACTGCCCAGGTCTTGGTCAGCGCGCCGTGGGCGTTGGCACTTTCGAGCTGGACACCAAAGCCCCACAGCCGGGCGACATGTTTGAGCACTTCCTGGCCGCTGTCGTGCAGTGGTCGGTCGTTGTGCTGAAAGTGACGCAGTGTCAATGAGCGGTCGCCGCGCAGGTTGACGTTCCAGACCTGGATGTTCGGCTCGCGCGAGCCCAGGTCGTACTGGCGTGACAGCGATTCGCGCACGCGCTTGTAGCCGGCGTCGTCATGGATCGCGCCGACCTCGAGCTCGTTCTCTTTTTCGTCGTCGACGATCGCAAACAGGCGCAGGTCGCGCATCAGTTTCGGGCTCAGGAACTGGCCGACAAAACTCTCGTCCTTGTAGTTGTGCATCGCCTCATGCAAGGCCGGCAACCAGGGCGTGCCGGCGATCTGCGGGAACCAGGCGCGGTCTTCGTCGGTGGGTTTGTCGCAGATGCGCTTGATATCGGTATACATCGCAAAACCCAGCGCATAGGGGTTGATGCCCGAATAGGCCTTGTGCCCGACCGGCGGCTGGTAGACCACATTGGTGTGCGACTTCAGCCACTCGATCATCACGCCGTCGGTCAGGTAACCATCGTCGTACATCGTATTGAGCAGCTTGTGGTGCCAGAAGGTGGCCCAACCTTCGTTCATGACCTGGGTCTGGCGCTGCGGATAGAAATACTGCGCCACCTTGCGCACGATGCGCACCACCTCACGCTGCCAGGGCTCAAGCAGCGGCGCATTTTTTTCGATGAAATAGAGCAGGTTTTCCTGCGGTTCGTCGGGGAAGCGCCGGGTCTCGGCGGAACCGCCGGCTTTTTCTGCCTTCTTGGGCAGCGTGCGCCAGAGGTCGTTGACTTGCAACTGCGCATGCGCCTCGCGGTCGCGCCGGGCCGACAGCTCCTGCGCGAGCGACTTGCGCGTCGGGCGGCGGTAGCGGTCGACACCGTGATTGGCCAGCGCGTGGCAGGAGTCGAGAAACGCCTCCACCGTGTCGAGGCCGTGTTTTTCTTCGCACTGGGCAATGTAGTTTTTTGCGTAGACCAGGTAGTCGATGATCGACGCCGCATCGGTCCACATGCGAAAGAGGTAGTTGCCCTTGAAAAAACTGTTGTGGCCATACGCCGCGTGGGCGATCACCAGGGCCTGCATCGCCATCGTGTTTTCCTCCATCAGATAGCTGATGCAGGGGTTGCTGTTGATGACGATCTCGTAAGCCAGCCCCATGTGGCCACGCTTGTAGTTTTTCTCGGTGGCGATGAACTCTTTGCCGTAGCTCCAGTGGCGGTAGTTCACGGGCATGCCGACGCTGGCGTAGGCGTCCATCATCTGCTCGGCAGTGATCACCTCAAGCTGGTTCGGGTAGGTGTCCAGGCCGAAGCGCTGCGCGGTCTGCTGGATCACCCGGTGATAGGTGTCGACCAGATCAAACGACCAGTCGCTCGGGCCCGGCAAGGGCTGCGCCGGGCGCTCGCCATGCGGCTGGGGATGCTGCAGCGGCAGCTTCATGCCGCCTTCGCCCCTTCTTTCTTGAACAGGTCGCGGAAGACCGGGTAGATCTGGCTCGGCTGGGTCGCCTTGCGCATCGCGAAGGTCGGCTGGCTTTCGAGCAGCTGGGCATATTCTTGCCACAGGTTCTGCTCTTCGTCGGCCACCTGCACATAGGCGTAGTAGCGGCACAGCGGCAGGATCTTCTCGGCCAGCAGTTCGCGGCAGCGGCCGCTGTCGTGATGCCAGTTGTCGCCGTCGCTGGCCTGCGCGCCGTAGATATTCCATTCCGCCGGGTTGTAGCGCGCGCGAATGATTTCTTCCATCAACACGAGCGCGCTCGACACCACCGTGCCGCCGGTTTCGCGGGCGTGGAAGAAGTTCTCTTCATCGACTTCCTGCGCCTGCGTGTGGTGGCGGATGAAGACGAGCTCGATCTTGTCGTAGTGCCGCGTCAGGAACATGTAGAGCAGGATGAAAAAGCGCTTGCTCAGTTCCTTGCGGCCTTCGTCCATCGATCCCGAGACATCCATCAGGCAGAACATCACCGCGCGCGATGTCGGCACCGGCACCCGCACCCGGTTGCGAAAGCGCAGGTCGATCGGGTCGAGATAGGGGATGCGTGCCAGCCTGGCGCGCAGCGCTTCAATCTGCAACTCGAGCCCAGCGATCTCGACGTCGAGCGCCGCGCGGGCCGCGGTGCCGGCAGGCTCTTCCCCGGCGCTGGCCTGACGAGCATCGAGCTGCGCCTGCAACTCGCGCAACTCGCTGCGCCCGCCGGCGCCGACCGCGATGCGCCGGCCGATCGCGCCGCGCATCGAGCGCACGACATGCAGGTTGTTCGGCGTGCCGTCACTGCTGTAGCCGGCGCGGTGGGTTTTCCATTCAGGCGTCTCGGCCAGTTGGGTGCGGATCAGGTGCGGCAGCGCGAGGTCTTCAAAAAAGACCTGCATGAATTCTTCTTTCGACAGCGAAAAGACAAAGTCGTCTTCGCCTTCGCCGGAGTCGCTCGCCTGGCCGGGCCCACTGCCCTGGCCGCCACCGCCTTTGGGCCGCTCGATGCGGTCGCCGCGCACATAGTCCTGGTTGCCGGGGTGGACGGTTTCGCGCACCCCGCCCTGGCCATGGCCGAAGACCGGCTCGTTGATATCTCGCCTGGGGATGTGGATGTCCTCGCCGCGCTCGATATCGCGGATGCCGCGGCCGTCGATCGCGCGCTTGACCGCTTCTTTGACCTGCTCCTTGTAGCGGCGCAGAAAACGCTCGCGATTGCCGATCGACTTGTTTTTGCCGGCCAGCCTGCGGTCGATGATCGATTGCAGCATCAGCTGCTCTTCCTCACGCGCAGGTACCACTCGCAGAGCAGGCGCACCTGCTTGGGTGTGTACCCCTTGGCGACCATGCGGGTCACGAAGTCCTCGTGTTTTTTGGCCTCGTCCGCGCTGGCCTTGGCGTTGAAGCTGATCACCGGCAGCAGCTCTTCGGTATTCGAAAACATCTTTTTCTCGATCACCGAGCGCAGTTTTTCGTAACTCGTCCAGACCGGGTTGTTGCCCTGGTTGTTGGCGCGCGCGCGCAGCACGAAATTGACGATCTCGTTGCGGAAGTCCTTCGGGTTGGCGATGCCGGCGGGCTTCTCGATCTTCTCCAGCTCGGCATTCAGCGACGCGCGGTCGAAGACTTCGCCGGTGTCGGTGTCGCGGTACTCGTGGTCCTGAATCCAGTAGTCGGCATAGGTCACGTAGCGGTCGAAGATGTTCTGGCCGTATTCGCTGTAGCTTTCCAGATAGGCGGTCTGGATTTCCTTGCCGATGAACTCGGCATAGCGCGTGGCCAGATGCTCCTTGATGAAGCCGAGGTACTTCTGCTCGGTCTCGGGCGCGAACTGTTCGCGGCCTATCTGCTGCTCGAGCACGTACATCAGGTGCACCGGGTTGGCCGCCACTTCCTGCGAGTCGAAGTTGAAGACCTTGGAGATGATCTTGAAAGCGAAGCGGGTCGAGATCCCGCTCATGCCTTCGTCGACGCCGGCGTAATCGCGGTACTCCTGGATCGACTTCGCGCGCGGGTCGGTGTCCTTCAGGTTGTCGCCGTCGTAGACCAGCATCTTCGAGTGCAGCGACGAATTTTCGGGTTCCTTCAGACGCGTCAGCGTCGAGAACTGGGCCATCATCTTCAGCGTGCCGGGCGCGCAAGTGGCCTTGGCCAGCGACGAGCCGCGCAGCAGCTTTTCGTAGATGTGCACCTCTTCGCTCACACGCAGGCAATACGGCACCTTGACGATGTAGATGCGGTCGAGGAAGGCCTCGTTATTCTTGTTGTTGCGAAAGGCCTTCCATTCACTTTCATTGCTGTGCGCGAGTACGACACCGTCGAACGGGATCGCACCAAATCCTTCGGTGCCTTTGTAGTTGCTTTCCTGCGTCGCCGTGAGCAGCGGGTGCAGCACCTTGATCGGTGCCTTGAACATCTCGACAAATTCAAGCAAGCCCTGGTTCGACAGGCACAGGCCGCCGGAAAAACTGTAGGCGTCGGGGTCGTCCTGGGCAAAGGTCTCGAGCTTGCGGATGTCGACCTTGCCGACCAGCGACGAGATGTCCTGGTTGTTCTCGTCACCTGGCTCGGTCTTCGCGATGCCGATCTGCTTGAGGATGCTGGGGTGGCGTTTGACGACGCGAAACTGGCGGATGTCGCCACCAAATTCTTCGAGCCGCTTTACCGCCCAGGGGCTGAGGATGCGGTTCAGGTAGCGTCGCGGAATGCCGTATTCGCTTTCCAGGATCGCGCCGTCTTCGGCGGCGTCGAACAGACCCAGCGGCGACTCGTTCACCGGCGAGCCCTTGATCGCGAAGAAGGGCACGTCCTGCATCAGCGACTTCAGCCTTTCGGCGATCGAACTCTTGCCGCCACCCACCGGGCCGAGCAGGTACAGGATCTGCTTTTTTTCTTCAAGCCCTTGCGCGGCGTGGCGGAAGTACGAGACGACCTGCTCGATCGCATCTTCCATGCCGTAGAACTCGGCAAACGCCGGGTAGATCTTGATGACCTTGTTGGCGAAGATGCGCGACAGCCGGGTGTCGGTGCGCGTATCCAGCAACTGCGGCTCGCCGATCGCCTTGAGCATGCGCTCGGCGGCGGTGGCGTAGGCCAGGGGGTTGCGCTTGCACTCGGCGAGGTAGTCCTCCAGGGACGATTCTTCTTCGCGGGTGCGTTCGTAGCGCGCGGTGAAATTGCTGATGACGCTCATGCGGGCCTCCGAGGGGAGCGGAAGAGCGATTGCAAGCCGCGTGCCTGCATCGCCCGGGAAGTTCTGATGAAGTCCGATCCGCAGCGGTGCTGTCCGCGCGGCGGGGCTCCATCAGAGCTTTCCTGTCCAGCCCTGAATGGCCATCAAGCGTCTGTCATCCCTGACCGGATCATCGGCTGAGAAACCGATGAATCAACCCCCTGATTGAGGCCGCACCCGTGACAGAGTTCCGTTTGCATGCAACGCCCGCCGAGCGGTGTCGTTGACAGCGGCACGCAAGCCGGCACCTCGCTGCGGTGCATCGGGAGCTGGGGCGTAGCATCGCGGCATGAACCGCCACCTGCTCTTGCTCGCGCTGTGCCAGGGCATGTTCCTGACCAACAACGTGACCTTCATTGCGATCAACGGCCTGGTCGGGCTGGCCTTGGCGCCGGTGGGCTGGATGGCGACGCTGCCGGTGACGGGTTATGTCGTCGGCGGCGCCTTGAGCGCGCCAATCGTGGCGAGGGTGCAAGCACGCTACGGGCGCAAGCGCTCTTTCCAGGCCGGCTTGATCGTCGCCGCGTTGTCCGCCGCGTTGTGTGCTTTTGCGATCAACACCAGCCAGTTCTGGCTGCTCGTCGCGGCCACCGTCATCGCCGGCTTCTACAGCGCCAACGCGGCCCTGTACCGCTTTGCCGGGCCCGAGCTGGCGGCCCCGTCGTACAAGGAAAAGGCGATCTCGCTGGTGCTCGCCGGCGGCATCATCGGCGCCGTCGTCGGGCCCAACCTGGCCAGCGCCACGCGCGGGATGTTGACGGTGCCCTTCGCCGGCGCCTATATCGCGCTGATCTTCGTCGCGCTGATCTCGCTGCTGGCGCTGTCGTTCATCGAATTCCCG
>JAYUSP010000339.1:0-14366 GCA_043755615.1 Betaproteobacteria bacterium | reverse complement strand
GTCATTGCGACACGGCCTGCTTGTCCTGGGTCTTGGTGTCAAAGTCACCGGCGTCATGGCGCTCGTGCAGTTGGCTGGACGGCTGGCCCCAGGTGCGGTTGACCATGCGGCCGCGCTGCACGGCCGGGCGCTCTGCGATCTGGTCCGTCCAGCGCAGGATGTGGGTGTAGGCCTGAACCTGCAGGAACTCGCCCGCTTCGTAGAGCTGTCCCTTTGCGAGGGTGCCGTACCAAGGCCAGACCGCCATGTCGGCGATGGTGTAGTCGTCCCCCGCCAGATACGGGCTCTCAGCGAGACGCCGATCGAGCACATCGAGTTGGCGCTTGACCTCCATCGCATACCGATCAATGGCGTATTCGATCTTGGTCGGCGCATACGCGTAGAAGTGGCCGAACCCGCCGCCGAGAAAGGGCGCACTGCCCATCTGCCAGAACAGCCACGACAGGCATTCGGCGCGCTCGTCGATGTTGAGCGGAAGGAAGGCGCCAAACTTTTCAGCCAGATACAGCAGGATCGCACCGGACTCGAACACCCGGACCGGCGTCGTTCCACTCCGATCCAACAGCGCAGGGATCTTGGAGTTCGGGTTGACCGCGACGAAGCCGCCGCCAAACTGCTCGCCATCGTTGATCCGGATCAGCCAGGCGTCGTACTCTGCACCGCCATGGCCCAGTGCCAGCAGTTCCTCCAGCATCACCGTGACCTTGACGCCGTTAGGCGTGGCCAGCGAGTAGAGCTGCAGCGGATGGCGACCCACCGGCAGCGCCTTGTCGTGGGTAGGACCCGCGGTCGGACGGTTGATGTTCGCAAAGCGGCCGCCGTTTTCCGTCTTCCAGGTCCAGATACTCGGTGGCGTGTAGGAGGGCGAATCATTCATGTGGTGATCTCCGAGTGGTGGGTTTGTCATCGCCCTTGCGCCCTGCGCGCCGTAGCGATTTTGAAGCCGCCTTGGAGCAATGAGTTCTATTTCGTCTCAGGTTCAGTCCCATGCGGCCCACATCATCGACGCCGCCGGTCTTGACGAAGAGCCACCGTCCAGCCATGACTTTTGCCAGCTCCGGGGTCTGCATCGGCGGAATCTCGATTTGCGGATGGCCCGCCTTTGCAAGCGTCGCAACATTCGGCATGGCCGCGAGCTTTTGCGTGCTACTGATGGCCCGAAGCGCTCGAGCGACATCGGGGGCAAGCGGCGAAGGCGGCTGGCCGCGCCCTCACTCGATCGGCTTGAAGCCGGTGCTCTTGACGATGTCGGTCCAGATGGCCGTGTCCCGGCGCATCAGATCGGCGAACTCCTGTGGCGTCGAGGTGCGCGTGATGAGGCCGAACTCGGTAAGTCGGGCGCGAACGTCGTCTTTGGCGAGGACTTCGTCCAGGGCCTGATGCCACTTCTGAATGGTCTCGGGTCATGCGCCGGCCGGAAGGAGCAACCCGAACCAGACCGAGGGGATCGTCGGCAGCCCTGCTTCGCCGAAGGCCGGCAGGTTGCTGAACTGCGGCATCGGGTTGCGCTTTTCACTGGTGAAGGCGAGGATTTTGATGCGCCCCGAGTTGTGCATGCCGATGAAATCGGGCCCGAAGGTTTGCAGCGCGGCGACGACCTGGCCTCCGGCCAGTGCGGTGGCCAGCGGCGCGCCGCCGGCGAACGGAATCATGTTGGCGTCAAAACCAAGTTTCGGGCCCAGTATCAGGCCGAGGAAGTAGGTCGGCGTGCCGAGGCCCGGGACGCCGATCGTTACCTGCTTCGGGTTTGCCTTCGCCCAGGCGAAGAACTCGACCATCGTGTTCGGTCCGTTCGCCGGCACCGCGAGGATCGACGATGACTCCATGATCAGTGACACCGGCTGCAGATCCTTCAGCGGCTCGTACGGCAGCTTCTTGTGGGTGACGGCCGACAGCATCGTCTCGTTGATCGACCCGAGCATCACCACCTCGCCGTCCGGCGGCATGTTCTTGAGGTGCGTGGCGCCGATCTGTCCCCCTGCTCCGGGCCGGTTATCGACGTTGATCTGGCGCTTGAGGATCGGCGCCATCCGCTCGGCGAGCAGACGCGCGACCGAGTCCGTGATGCCGCCGGCAGGCCACGACACGACCATGCTCAGCGGCGCGTTCTGCGCCCGGCCGATCAGCGGTAGGCCGGCGGCCGAAACGGTTGCGGCGAGGCGGATGAAGTGGCGGCGAGTCGATATCAGTTTCATGGGTTTTCCTGCGTGGAGGTGATAGGCGCCGCGGCCAGCGCCCTGATGAGGTGATCACGCCGCGGGTCCGTCTAGTCGGCGGGCGAACCCGCGCCGAGTCGGGCGGGCATGATGGCCACTGGCAGCGAGCTCATGCGTGGAATCCCGCTGATCGGGTCGAATTCATCCCCGTGCATCAGCAGGTTGACGTTGCTTCCGGCGAGCCTCGGATCGCGCTCGGCAGCCTCGCCCTGCGCGCCGAAGCCATGCGTCATCGCGACGACGCCGGGGCGCAACGTGTCGTCTTCTTCGACCACGCCGAGGATGGTGTCGTAGCGCGAACGGATCGCGACGTTGTCGCCCTCCTGCACGTTGAGAATCGATCGGTCCGAGGGGTGCAGGGAGATCGGGTTGTAGGCCTTGCCCTTGAGCAGCGCCGGCAAGGTGGCGCCAATCGAGTTCATCGAGTTGTTCGCACGCCGGCAGACCAGCGAATAGGGGTAGGCGCTGTCTCGCGCCGCTCGATGGTCTTCGGCGCGAACCTCCGCCAGCTCCCGCATCATCGACGGATCGCCCGCCTCGAGTCGCGCATCGCAGCCTGCATCGCGCGGCGCGACGCGCACGTCGATATCGAAGTTCCGGCCGTGCGGATGGCGCTTCACCTCCGACAGCGGCACCCGCGAATTGCACGTGGCCAGCTCGAACAGGTCGTCCAGGGTCGGCACCCGAGCCATGTCCAGTGGCATGACCTGGGTCGGGCTTTCGATGAACTTGCCCATGCCGTGATAGTTGGTCCACTGCAGTTGCAGGCCCAGGGCTTGCGCGACGCGGAAGAAGAACGCGTGTTCGATCATCGTGTCCGAGCCCGCGGGCGGCGGGGCGGCGGCTGGCACGTACTGGGCCCAGGCGTTCTGGAAGCCGCGACCGACAGCGCTGTACTTCAACGCTTCGGTCAGGTACGTCAGGCCCGGCTGCTCCAGCTGCGTCGGTGCCGCGATGACGTAGTGCGCCAGCCTGGCCGTCGCCGAAAGGGTCACGTCGAGCGAGACCAGCAGCTTGAGCGACTGCAGCGCCTTCTCGGTCTTGCGCTGATCCGGAAAAGCCGAGACCGGGTTGCTGCCGAGGCAGATCAACGCTTTCACCTGCCCCGCGCCGTCGAGAAGGATCTCGTCGGCGAGCGCTGCGGTCGGCATTCCCGCGGCCGTCTCGCGAAGGCCCATGACGCGCATCGATTCCTTGCCGTAGACGCTGTACGCCGCCATCGGCTGCGCCTTCGGCGTGAAGGCTGGCAGCAACACGTTGGGGTAGACCGCGCGATCGCCTTCGCGCGCCCAGCGGCCGCAGATCGAGTTCAGGCAATGTGCAAGGTAGTAGGCGAGGTTACTGCGCATTGAAAAACTCGGGCCGGTGGCGCAGACCACCATCCCCCGCCGGGCCCGGCCGAAGGTTCGTGCGGCCTCGAGCAGGTCGGCAACGCTCACGTCAGCGCGCTCGGCAACGTACTGCGGCATATACGGCGCTACCGCTGCGGCCAGGGCCTCGAAGCCCGAGAGGTTGGCGGCCACGAATGCTTCGTCATGCAGGTGCTCGGCGATGACGATGTGAATGAAGCCGGCGAGCAAGGTCGGATCCTCGCCCGGGCGCGCTTGCAGATGCACGTGCTTCTAGCGCCGCCGCCGCCGAGAGGTCGGGTATTCCTTGCGGCTGCGTCGAAGGCCGTGAGTGTTCAGCAGAGTGTTCAGCAATAGCCGGGCTGCGTAAACTGCGCCCCGATGATCAACCCCCGACCGCCCATCAGCGCCGCCCGCGCGGCGCAGGCCGACGCCGACGATCCACTGGCCGATTGCCGCGATCGTTTCGTGCTGCCCCCGGGTGTCATCTACCTCGACGGCAATTCGCTTGGGGCGATGCCACGCTCGGTGCCGGCGCGCTTGCAGCGGGCGCTCGAGCAGGAATGGGCGGTCGGCCTGATCCGATCGTGGAACGACGCCGACTGGTACCCGGCGCCGCAGCGTGTCGGCGCACGCATCGCGCAGTTGATCGGGGCTGCGGCCGACGAAGTCATCGTCGCCGATTCGATCTCGATCAATCTGTTCAAGGTGCTCGTCGCGGCATTGCGGCTGCGCCCCGGCCGGCGGCGCATCCTGGGCGAGCTGGGCAACTTCCCGACCGATGCCTATATCGCCAGCGGCGTTGCTGCCATGGTGGATGCCGACTTTGTCGCCGTGCCGCCGCTGCAGATCCTGGACTCGATCGACGAGAGTGTGGCCGTCGTCTCGCTGACCCATGTCCACTACAAGACCGGCCGCATCCACGACATGGCCGCGATCACCGCGCGCGCGCAGTCCGTCGGCGCGCTGGTGGTCTGGGACCTGGCGCATACGGCCGGCGCGATGCCCTGCGCATTGAACCTTTGCAATGCCGACTTTGCGGTCGGCTGCGGCTACAAATACCTCAATGGCGGGCCGGGCGCGCCGGCCTTTGTCTTTGCCGCCAAACGCCATCACGCCAGCATGCAACAGCCCTTGACCGGCTGGCATGGCCACGCGCGGCCGTTTGCATTTGTCGATACCTTCGAGCCCGCACCGGGCATGGACCAGATGCTCGTCGGCACTGCGCCACTACTCGGCCTGCTGGCGCTGGAAGTGGCGCTGCAGGCCTTCGACGGCGTCGACCTCGATCTGCTGCGCGCCAAGAGCGTGGCCTTGACCGATCTGTTCATTCAGCTCGTCGATGAAGAGCTCAGCGGCTTTGGCCTGGCCAGCCCGCGCGAGTCTGCACTGCGCGGCAGCCAGGTATCGCTGACCCACCCCGACGGTTACGCGATCATGCAGGCGCTGATTGCCCGCGGCGTGATCGGCGACTACCGCGCGCCCGACATCCTGCGCTTCGGCTTTGCGCCGCTGTACGTCGGCTTCACCGATGTCTGGAATGCCGTCGCGAAGCTCAAGGACGTGATGGCCAGCGGCGCCTGGCGCGCGCCGGCTTTTGCCCAGCGCAAGGCGGTCACCTGACGGCCACCGCGCCGGCAGCGGCTCAGGATTACGCAGCGATGAACACCCAGCACAGCGCCGCCACCGTCGTCCCCGGCAAAGCGACGCCGCGCGGCAGGTTCCCGCACCTCAAACGCGCGGGTGACTTCCTCTATGTGTCGGGCACCAGCTCGCGCCGGCCGGACAACAGTTTTGCCGGCGCCACGATCGACATGGCCGGACACCTAACGCTCGACATCCGCGTGCAGACCCGCGCCGTGATCGAAAATATCCGTGACATTCTGCAAAGCGTCGGCGCCGATCTTGCCGATCTCGTCGAAGCGCAGTCCTTCCTCGTCAGCATGGATGACTTCGACGGCTACAACGAAGTCTGGGCCGAGTTTTTCGACTACAGCGGCCCGACCCGCACCACCGTCGCGGTGCACCAGTTGCCGCACCCGCACTTGCTGATCGAGATCAAGGCGGTGGCCTACAAGCCGACCGCAGCCAAGGGCTGAACCGATGCTGAATCTGAAGTACGGCCGCCCCTTGAACTTCCCGCGCTGGCTCGCCGACAACGCCCATCTGCTCAAACCACCGGTGGGCAACGCCGAAGTCTGGCAGGACGCCGATTTCATGGTCACGGTGGTCGGCGGCCCGAACGGGCGCAGTGACTTTCACGACGATCCGATGGAAGAGTTTTTTTACCAGTTCAAGGGCCAGGCGCATCTTCTGCTCTGGGATGCCGGCCGCTACGAGCGTGTCGAGTTGAACGAAGGCGACATCTTCCTGATGCCAACACACACCCTGCATTCGCCGCAGCGCCCGCAGGCCGGCAGCCTGTGTCTGGTGGTAGAGCGGCAGCGGCCGCCGGGCGAGCGTGACGCTTTCCAGTGGAGCTGCGCGCGCTGCGGCACGCTGTTGCAGCGCTACGAAGTGCAGCTCGAAGATATCGTTCGCGACCTGCCGCCGACCTACGAGCGTTTTTACGCCACCAGCGACGACGACCGCCGCTGCGCGAAGTGCGGCGAGCTGCACCCGGGGCGCGACTTCCGAGCCTGGAACCAAACCCTCAGCCACGTCTGGGGCCTCGCATGATCGACATGCACAGCCACTTCTTCCCGCGCATCACCCGCGAAGAAGCGCATGCCGCCGACGTCCAGCGCGCGCCCTGGCTGGCGGTCGAGCCCGGCGCCGACCAAGGCCAGATCATGCTCGGCGACAAGCCGTTCCGGCCGGTGCAGCGCACGTTGTGGGACGCCGACTTGCGTGTCGCCGAGCTCGATGCCCTGGGCGTGCAGATGCAGATCGTCTGCGCCACGCCGGTGATGTTTGGCTACGCCTGGGACGCCCTGCGTGCCGCCGATTGGGCGGCGCGAATGAACGACCGCGCGCTGGCCTTCTGCGCTGCGCACCCGACGCGGCTGAAGGCCCTGGCGCAGGTGCCGCTGCAAGATCTGGCGCTGGCCTGCGCCGAGGCTTCGCGCGCCCGGGCCGCGGGCTGCATCGGGGTGCAGATCGGCAACCATCTCGGTGACCGGGATCTCGACGACGAGCATCTCGTGAGCTTCCTCACCCATTGCGCCGACAACTCGATCCCGGTGCTCGTGCACCCGTGGGACATGATGGGTGCCGGGCGCATGAAAAAGTGGATGCTGCCGTGGCTGGTGGCGATGCCCGCCGAGACGCAGCTGGGCATGCTTTCGCTGATCCTGTCGGGCGCGCTCGAACGCATCCCAAAATCGCTGAAGATCTGTTTTGCACATGGCGGCGGCGCCTTCGCCTTTTTGCTCGGGCGCGTCGACAACGCCTGGAAGCACCGCGACATCGTGCGTCAGGATTGCCCGCGGCTGCCTTCGAGTTACGCCCGCCGCTTTCATGTCGACAGCGCCGTCTTCGACCCCGGCGCGTTGCGCCTGCTGACCGAGGTGATGGGCGTCGACCGAGTGATGCTCGGGTCGGACTATCCGTTTCCGCTCGGCGAGCAGCAGATCGGTGGTCTGATCCGCGAAGCTGGCCTCTTCGACGCCGCGCAACAGCAGCGTTTGCTGGCCGGCAATGCCACATCGTTCTTTGCGCTTTGACGCCAACGCCACGCATCACGAACTGGCGTGAACTGACGCTCGCCGAGCGCGAGCGTGCGTATTCCCCCAGCTCGATGATCGGCGGCAACTACCAGCCCTTTGTGCAGGCCTATGCCGAACGCAGCCGGCAGGCGCTGGAGCAGCTAACCGGTCACTTGAGCCTGCGCTACGGCCCGACCACGGCGCAGTCGCTGGACTTGTTCCTGCCCGCCAGTTCGGTGGCTGCGGTCGGCGGAGCAGGTGACGCGGCCGCCCCACCGCCGCTGCTGGTCTTCATCCACGGCGGGTACTGGCAGGAGTTGTCGAAAGACGATTCGCTGTTTGCCGCTGTCGACTGTGTCGAACAAGGCATCGCCTTCGCGGCGCTCGACTACACGCTGGCACCCGCCGCGAGCATTGCCGAGATGGTTGCCGAATGCCGCGCGGCGCTGGCCTGGCTGCATCAACGCGCCGCGGCGCTCGGCTTCGACGCGCAGCGCATCGTCGTCGCCGGCAGTTCGGCCGGGGCCCATCTCGCCGCGATGGCGGCGATGCCTGCGATCGCCGCGATGGCGGTGAACGGCCACGCATCGCCGGCCCGCGCCGCGGTGCTCGTCTCGGGCATCTACCAGCTCGAGCCGCTGGTCGGCACCTCGATCAATGCCGCGCTCGGCCTGGACGCCACCACTGCGCGCGAGCTCAGCCCGGCGCTTGACGACTTGCGGTCTTTTCCGCCGAGCATCGTCTGCTGGGGCGAAATCGAGACGCCGGAATTCAAGCATCAGAGCCAGGCCTTTGCAGCCAGGCTGGATGGTGCCGGCACGCCGGTGCAGACTTTCGAAGTCCCGGCGCGCAATCACTTCGACGCCGTCCTCGACCTGGCCGATCCGGGCACCCGGCTCGGCCGCGCCACCATCGCGATGATCCGATCGCTTTGATTCGATTGCCTTGATTCGATTGACTTGCGCGAGGCCACGACAGGATGCCGACCTATCGACCCCGGCCGAATCCGATGATCCACTGGCTCGACAGCACTTCGCCGCTGCCACCCACCGGCCGCGCGCTGGCGACCGATTCCGAAGCGCCGGGGCTGCTTGCAGCCGGCGGGCGCTTGAGCCTGGAGCGCCTCGAAGAAGCCTACCGCCACGGCATATTCCCCTGGTATAGCGCCGGGCAGCCGGTGTTGTGGTGGGCACCCGACCCGCGCATGGTCTTGGCCACCAGCGACTTCAAGGTCTCGCGGTCGCTGCGCAAGACGCTGCGCGGATTTGTCAACGACCGTCGCTGCGCGGTGAAGATCGACAGTGCCTTCGAGCGTGTCATCGCCGCTTGTGCGACGACCCCGCGCGACGGCCAGAAAGGCAGCTGGATCCTGCCGGCGATGGTGCAGGCCTATACCGACTGGCACGCCGCCGGCCGCGTGCACAGCGTCGAATGCTGGATCGACGATGAACTCGCCGGCGGCCTGTACTGCGTCGCCATCGGGCGCATGGTGTTTGGCGAATCGATGTTCTCCCGGCGCAGCGATGCATCCAAGATCGCGCTCGCTGCGCTGGTATGTTTCTGTCGCGAGCATGGCGTCACGCTCATCGACTGCCAGCAGAACACACAACACCTCGCCAGCCTGGGTGCGCATGAAGTCACCCGCGCGGCCTTTGAGCAGCATCTGGCCACCACAACCGGGGGCAGCGAGATCGGAGATTGGACCTATCATCCTCGGCTGTGGGCCCATCTCGGACTGGACACCGAGGGGCCAGGGAAGACTCCACCGTGACGTACCCGAAAGAGCTACCGCTCTCATCGCTGCAGTTTTACGCCACCGCGCCCTACCCGTGCAGCTACCTGCCCGCACGGCAGGCGCGCTCGCAGGTCGCCACGCCGAGCCACCTGATCAATGCCGACACCTATTCGGGCCTTGTCGCCAACGGCTTCCGGCGCAGCGGCATGTTCACCTACCGCCCCTACTGCGACGGCTGCCGCGCCTGTGTGCCGTTGCGTGTGTCGGTAGCCCGCTTTGTGCCCAGCCGCAGCCAGCGCCGCGCCTTGGCGGCCCATGGCGAACTGAAATCGCGGGTGCTGCGCCTGGGTTTTTTGCCCGAGCATTACCAGCTCTACCTGCGTTACCAGTCGGGCCGCCACAGCGGCGGCGGCATGGACCACGACAGTGTCGACCAGTACACACAGTTTTTGCTGCAAAGCCGGGTCAATTCGCGCCTCGTCGAATTCCGCGAACCCGGCATCGATGGCGCGCCCGGCGTGCTGCGCATGGTCTCGATCCTGGACGTGCTCAACGACGGCATCTCTGCCGTCTACACCTTTTACGAACCCGACACCCGTGCCAGCTACGGCACCTACAGCGTGTTGTGGCAGATCGAGCAGACCAAGCTGCTCAAGCTGCCGCATGTCTATCTCGGCTACTGGATCGACCAGAGCCCGAAGATGGACTACAAGACCCAGTTCAGGCCCTACCAGTTGATGACCGACGGCCACTGGGCCGACGCACCACCGCGCACCTGATCGCTCAGGCCAGCGCCCAACGGCCCGAGTCCTCCAGCGCCAAGCCATCGGCCTGCAGCTTGCGCAGATGCGCCAGCAGCGAGCGCTGGGCCAGCGGGTGCAGCGCCAGCGGCGTATCGGCATAGGCAGCAGCGACGAGGCGCTCGATCGACGCCGCCGAATCTGCAGCCAGCGATTGCAGCGCGGCCAGCACCTTGGCCTCGCGAGCGAGCCGATGCCTGATCAATGCGCTGATCGCCTCGTGCGGCTGCGCCACGAGAAAACCGTGCCCGGGCGCAAGCCAGTCGAGGTCGATCGCCAGCAGTGCGCGCAGCGCATCGAGGTAGGCCGCCATCTCACCGTCAGGCGGGTTGATGACCACCGTGCTGCCCTGCATCACATGGTCGCCAGTGAAGAGGGTTTTTTCTTCTTCGAGCAGATAACAGAGGTGGTTCGATGCATGGCCGGGCGTGTGGATCACGCGCAGCGTGGCGTGGGCCCCAAGCACGATGGTTTCACTGCCGGCCAGGTGAATCGTTGGGGCAAAACTCGGATCCTGGCCGACCGCGAAATCAGGCAGCCGGCCCAGCACCGGCGCACCGGTGGCCGCGGCGAGTGCGGCCGCGCCGGGTGAATGGTCGCGGTGGGTGTGCGTGACGACGATGCGCTCGATCGGCCCCGGCGCGGCGGCGAGCAGCGCAGCCAAGTGATCGGCATCCGCCGGCCCGGGGTCGATCACCGTCCAGCGGTTGAGCAGCGGGTCGGCGACAAGATAGCTGTTGGTTCCCGGCCCGGTCATCACGCCGGGGTTGGGCGCGGTGACGCGCAGCACCCGCGGCGACAGGCGCACCGCGCGGCCGGCGGCGATGTCGTAAAACGGTGGCGCAAGCCCGGCCGGGTCGAGGCGGCCGATCTCGGCGTACGCCGGCTCATCGGGCAGCACCGGGCGCTGACCCTGCGCGCCGTTGCCCCGACGCGGCATCGTCAGCGGAATATCGGCCTGGGCATGCGCCGCGTCGATGACATCCTGCGCGCGCGCAAAACTGCCGATATGTTGCAGCGTGCGCCGTGTCACCGGCAGCAGCTTCAACGCCAGCGACGGCGCGAGCGCTTCGGCAGGCGTCAACCACATCAGCTCCACCGCCTCGCCACCATCGGCCACCGCCACCTGGCCAGGCGGCGCCAGGGTCACGAAGAAGCGGGTGTCGAAGCGCTTGGGCACACCCGGCGGCGTGAGCCAGTAGCTGAAGTAAGCCCAGCCGCGCAGGTCGATCTTCAGGCCGAGGGTCTGGCACATCGCATCGATCGGTTGCTCGCCGCGCTGCATCGGCGTGCGCCAATGGGCGTGGGCGTGGGCGTGGGCATGGGTCTGTTGGTGTGCTTCGCCGTGGTCGCTTTCGTCGGCATCCGCCAGCGCAGTGAATAGCAGCCCGACCTCTTCGAACGATTCGCGCGCCGCCGCCACCAGGTAGTCCAGCGCTCCTTCGGCCAGCATCAGGCGGGCATTCGCCGCCGCTTCGTCCCAGCCCAGGCAATGCACGGCGGCTAAGGCGTCGCGCCGGTCGACGACGCCGCCGGGGAAGACCATCGCGCCGCTGCGCAGGTCGCCGTCACGCTCGGCGCGGCGCAGCATCAGCACCTCTACCCGTCCACCTGAGCGGATGCCTTCGCCCGCGCCATCACTTTCACCTTCGGGTCGGTCGGCGCGGTCGCGCAAGATGATCAGCGACGCCGCCTTGCGGGCATCGGCAAAACGGTCGTAGCTGTCGTCATCGTTCATCGCGCTACCCCATCGGCCATCAGGGCCGCGATCTCGCCGCCAGAAAATCCGGCCTCGGCCAGCACCAGCGCAGTGTGCGCACCGACCACCGGCGCCGGCTTCGGCGTTGCCGCCACGCTGCGGTCAAAGCGCGGTGCTGCGGCCGGTTGCGCGACGCCATCGATGGTGACAAAAGCCGCTCTGGCCTGCGCGTGCGGATGGGTGGCCGCTTCGTCGAAGTTGAGCACCGGCGCAAAGCACGCGTCGCTGCCTTCGAGCAAGGCGCTCCACGCGTCGCGTGTTTGCGTCAACATCAGCGCGCTGATGGCAGCACGCATCTCCGGCCACAGGCGGCGGTCGTACTGGCGCTGCACGAAGCGCGCATCCAGGCCGGTCAGGCGCGCAAACTCGGCAAAGAACTTTGGCTCCAGCGCGGCGATGCTGACCTGGCGGCGGCAGGCCGTGGTGTAGACCGCATAAAACGGCGCGCCGCCGTCGAGCAGGTTGGCACCCCGCGCCTCGCCCCAGTTGCCCGCCGCCTTGAGGCCGAAGAAGATCGATGCCAGCGAAGCTGCGCCGTCGACCATCGCCGCATCGACGACCTGCCCGCGCCCCGAGGTCTGACGCTCGAACAATGCCGCCATCACACCAAAGGCCAGGTACAGCGCGCCGCCGCCGTAGTCGCCGACCAGGTTCAGCGGCGGCACCGAGCCGCCGCCGGCCGGCCCGATGGCGTCGAGCACGCCGGTCAGGGCGATGTAGTTCAGGTCGTGGCCAGCGGCCTGCGCCAGCGGCCCGCTTTGGCCAAAGCCGGTCATGCGGCCGTAGACCAGGCGCGGGTTCAGCGCATGGCAATCCAGCGGCCCCAGGCCCAGGCGCTCGGCCACACCGGGGCGGAAACCTTCGATCAGCACGTCGGCGCTGGCGGCAATGCGCAGTACCGCATCGCGGCCGCGCGGCGATTTCAGGTCGATCGCCGCCGAGCGCCGGTTGCGCGCATTGATATCAAAACGCGGTGCCATCGCCAGGCCCAGGCCGCTGGGTTCGAGCCGGTCGATGCGCATCACGTCGGCACCCAGGTCGGCGAGCAACATCGCACACAGCGGGCCCGGGCCGATGCCGGCCAGTTCGACAACACGCAATCCGTTCAGGGGCCCCATGGGTTCTCCATCATCGATCGATGACCTCAGCCAGTGCCACGGGCGACCTCAGCTCGTTACTGCCTGCCGCACCGCGCGCTCCCAATCGGCCATGCGCTGGCCGGCCTGGTCGCGTGACATCGTGGGGTGAAACCTGCGCTCGACCTGCCATTGCGCGGCAAGTTCGTCCAGCCCTTTCCAGACACCCACCGCCAAGCCGGCGAGGTAGGCCGCGCCGAGCGCCGTGGTTTCGACCACCGTCGGCCGCACGACCGGGATGCCGAGCAGGTCGGCCTGGGTCTGCATCAGCAAGTTATTGACGCAGGCGCCGCCATCGACACGCAGCTCGGTCACCGGCGCCGCACCGGCGCCTGCGGCGTCGCGGCTCATCGCCGTCAACAGCGCGGCACTCTGGAAGGCGATGCTCTCCAGTGCAGCGCGTGCGATATGCGCGACGGTGCTGCCGCGGGTCAGGCCGACGATCGCGCCGCGTGCTTTGGCGTTCCAGTACGGTGCACCGAGGCCGGTGAAGGCCGGCACAAAACTCACGCCGCCGGCATCGGGCACGCTTTCGGCCAGGCCCTGCACATCGCCGCTGGAACGGATCGCCTGCAGGCCGTCGCGCAGCCACTGCACCACCGCGCCGCCAATGAACACACTGCCCTCAAGCGCGTATTGCGGCGTCGCCAACGAGCCGGCCTGCGCCGCTGCGGTGGTGATCAAGCCGTTGCTCGACTCCAGAAAACGCGTGCCAGTGTGCATCAGCATGAAACAACCCGTGCCGTAGGTATTCTTGGCCAGCCCGGCTTTGAAACACGCCTGGCCAAAGAGCGCGCTCTGCTGGTCGCCGGCGACACCGGCGATCGGGATCTCGGCACCGAAAAGCGCGGCGTCGGCTTGGCCAAACACGTGGCTCGACGGGTGCACCTGCGGCAGCACGCTGTCGGGCACATGCAGGGCTTTGAGCAGTTCATGGTCCCAGACGTTGTGGCGGATATCGAAGAGCATCGTGCGCGATGCGTTGGTCACGTCGGTGGCATGCACCTGGCCGCGGGTCAGCTTCCACATCAGCCAACTGTCGATGGTGCCAAAGGCAAGTTCGCCCTGCGCGGCGAGCAGGTGCGCGCCGCTGACATGGTCGAGCAGCCAGCGGATCTTGGTCGCCGAAAAATAGGCATCGATGACGAGGCCGGTGCTGTGCCGCACCGCACGTTCCAGCCCGGCTTCACGCAGCTGCGCACACAGCGGCTCGCCACGCCGGTCTTGCCACACGATGGCGTGGTGGATCGGCTCGCCGGTGCGCCGGTTCCACATCACGGTGGTCTCGCGCTGGTTGGTGATGCCGATCGCGCTGATATCGCGGCCGCTCAGGCCCGCCTGCTTCAAGGCGTCATGCGCCGTGGCCAGTTGTGTCGTCCAGATTTCGTTGGCGTCATGTTCGACGCGGCCCGGCTCCGGGTAGATCTGGCCGAACTCGCGCTGCGCCATTGCCACGATGCGCCCGGCGGCGTCGAAGACGATGCTGCGCGAACTGGACGTGCCCTGGTCGAGGGCGAGGATGTGGGTCATGCGGGGGCGCTCCTGCGACAGCACTGGCGGACACCCGATTGTGGCCATCGCCACGGGCCCTGTCCCTCGGCAGTTTTGCGGGGGGCGGCGCCGGCTCAGAGCCTGAGAGTTTTTCGAGCGAGCCCGAGCAGCGCGCCAACAGGCGTCCGATCGAGGCGCAAAGCGCAGCTATAGCTCGGGCTATAGCGAGCATT
>JAYUSP010000338.1:0-14367 GCA_043755615.1 Betaproteobacteria bacterium | reverse complement strand
CCGACTTCTCGGCCTGCGACGCTTATGTCGGGCTTGAAATCGCAGCGGCCAAGGTGCGCTGCCCGGTGACGTTGATCCTCGGTGAGCGCGACCAGATGACACCGCCGACGAGCGCCGCGCCGATCACCGCAGCCCTGCACCCACGCAGGACGGTGATGCTGCCGGCTGGGCACAACCTGATGGCCGAGACACCCGACGGGGTGTTGAATGCGATCGTCGATGCTCTCCGCACGGAGGCGACATGAACCGCGACATCTGGCGCGGCGGCGTGCCGTTTTAGACGGCGTCGGTCGGTGCTGCCGGCACCAGCAGTGGGCTTAAGTTGGCCAGCATGTCGTCGACCATCCGCTGCAAGTTGTATTCCACACGCCAGCCCCAATCGGCGGCGGCGCGGCTGTCGTCGATGCTGCGCGGCCAACTGTCGGCGATGGCCTGGCGAAAGTCGGGCACGCAGTCCATCACAAAGCCTGGGATGCGGCGGCGGATCGCCGCCGCCACTTGCAGCGGGGTGAAACTCAGGCCGCCCAGGTTGTAGGCATGGCGCTCGCGCACCTGCGCCGCGGGTGCATCCATCAACTCCAGCGTCGCGCGGATGGCGTCGGGCATGTACAACATCGGCAACGCCGTGTCTTCGCGCAGAAAGCTGGTGTAGTGGCCGGTTTTCAGCGCCGCATGAAAAATCTCCACCGCATAGTCGGTGGTGCCGCCGCCGGGCGGTGTTTTCCAACTGATCAGGCCGGGATAGCGCAGGCTGCGCACATCGACGCCGTGGTTGCGGTGGTACCAGTCGCACCAGCCTTCGCCGGCGAGCTTGCTGATGCCATAGACGGTGCTCGGGTCCATCACCGTCGACTGCGGTGTCTGGTCGCGCGGCGTGCTGGGCCCGAACGCGGCGATCGAGCTCGGCCAGAAGATGCGTTGCAACCGATGGGAGCGCGCCGCTTCGAGCACATTGAGCAGGCCCTTCATATTCAGGTCCCAGGCCCACATCGGATGTTTTTCACCGCGCGCCGACAAGGCCGCGGCGAGGTGGTAGACCTGCGTGATGGCATGCCGCTCGATCACCGTGACCAGCGCGCCAGCATCGGTGGCATCCAGCGCCTCATGCGCCAACCCCGGCACGCGGCCAACCGGCGCCAGGTCGCTGGTCACCACCGCCTGCGCGCCATGCCGGCGTTGCAGCGCGTCGGCGAGCTCGGTGCCGATCTGGCCATTGGCGCCGATGATGAGAATCTTCGGCGCCATCAATTTGTCTCGCCGATGATGAGAATCTTCGGCTTCATCACAAGTTCTCGCCGTTGACGGGCATCTTCATTTGACCAGCCCCAGTTCGCGCCCGGCCTGCGTGAACGCGGCGACCGCGCGCTCAAGGTCGGCGTGTTCGTGCACCGCACTCATCTGCACGCGGATGCGCGCTTGCCCCTTGGCCACCACGGGAAAGAAAAACCCGACTGCATAGACACCAAGTTCGAGCAGGCGGGTGCTCAGGGCCTGCGCGTTGGCAGCGTCGTAGACCATGATCGGCACGATCGGGTGGTCACCGGGTTTGATGTCGAAACCCGCCGAGGCGATCGCCTGGCGGAACCAGCGCGTGTTGACTTCGAGCTTGTCGCGCAACGCGGTCGAGGCTTCGAGCAGATCCAGCACCGCAATCGACGCACCGACGATGCTCGGCGCGACGGTGTTCGAAAACAGATACGGCCGCGACCGCTGGCGCAGCATCTCGACAACTTCGCGGCGCGCCGCAGTGAACCCGCCCGATGCGCCGCCGAGCGCCTTTCCCAGCGTGCCGGTGATGATGTCGACGCGGGCGCGTCCGTCAACGAGCAGGCCGCGGTGTTCGTGCGTGCCGCGCCCGGTCGCACCCATGAAGCCGCTGGCATGGCATTCGTCGATGCCGAGCAGCGCGCCGTGTGCGTCGCAGAGTTCGCGCATGCGGTCGAGTTGCGCCACCGTGCCGTCCATCGAAAAAACGCCGTCGGTGAAGACGAGCTTGAAACGGGCACCGGCGGCCGCCGCTTCGGTCAGGCAACGCTCGAGGTCGGCCATATCGTTGTGTTTGTAGCGCCAGCGCTGGGCCTTGCACAGCCGGATGCCGTCGATGATCGAGGCGTGGTTCAGCTCGTCGCTGATGATCGCGTCGGCCTCGCCCAACAGCGGCTCGAAGAGGCCGCCGTTGGCGTCGAACGCCGCCGCGTAGAGGATCACATCTTCGGTGCCGAGAAAACGCGCCAGCCGGGATTCGAGCTGCTTGTGCAGGTCCTGCGTGCCGCAGATGAAGCGCACCGAGCTCAGGCCATAACCGTGGCTGCGCAAGGCGGCGTGTGCGGCCTCGATCACCGCCGGATGCGACGACAGCCCGAGGTAGTTGTTGGCGCACAGGTTGAGCAGCTTGCGGCCGTCGGCGGTCTGCACCATCGCGCCTTGCGGCGTGGTGATGATGCGCTCGGTCTTGAACAGGCCGGCGGCGCGGATCGCGTCGAGCTCGGTTTGCAGGTGGGCGTGGAAGTCGCTGGTGTTCAAGCTGGTGGCCATTCGAATGCCCTGGCGTTGCGGCGGATCGCCAATTCTCGCAGCGGATTTGTGGTCTGCCTCGGTTCGCTTCAGCCGATCAGTTCAGCCAATGTCATCTGCGCCAGCCCGGCGCGCCGCCGAAACGGCTGCACCAGCGCCGAGGGTGCGAGCAGCAGCCGGTCGACCAGCGGCTCGATGTGCGTGATCGTAGGGTCGGCGAGCAGCACGTGGCGCGCCGCGCCGTCTTCGGCGATGCGCGCGGCCCAGCCGATCTCGGCGAGCAGGTCGAGCAGGGGCTCGATTTGCAGCAGGTCGGCGCGCAACTGGGCGGCCAGCGCTTCGGCCGTCGCGCCATGTTGGTCGGTGTGGCGCGCGGCTTCCAGGCGGCCGAGCAGGGCGACGGCGAGCTCGAAACGCTGGCCGGCACTGGGTGGGCGCAGGATGATGTGCCGCGACAGGCTTGGTGCATACGCCGCGATGACCGCGCCGAGCAGCACGATGACCCAGACGAGGTAGATCCACAGCAGCAGGATTGGCGCGGTGGCAAATGCGCCGTAGACCGACGCATAGGTCGGCACTGCGACCAGGTACCAGGCCAGCGCCTGCTTGGCGACTTCAAAAGCCGCCGCGACGAACAAGCCGCCGGCCCAGGCATGCGCCCAGCGCACATGCGTGTTGGGCACCAGGTGAAAGAGCCCCGCGGTCGCCGCGGCGAGCAGCACAAACTGCAGCAGGTCGATCAACAGGCTGACGCCGCCCGGCAGCGCCGAGACCAGGCCCTTGGACGCGGAGATTGCATACGAGGTCAGCGTCAGGCTGGCGCCCAGCAGCAGCGGGCCCAGGGTCAGCGCAGCCCAGTAGATGAGCAGGCGCTGTGCAAACCGGCGCGGCCGCGGCACGCGCCAGATCGTGTTGAGCGTGCGGTCGATGGTCAGCATCAATGCCAGCGCGGTGACCACCAGCACGCCCAGGCCAGCGGCCCCGAGCCGGCTGGCCTTGCCGGCAAACTGGGTCAAGGACGCGAGCACCGGCCGCGCGATGTTGTCTGGCACCAGGTTTTGCAGAAACAGTTTTTCCAGCGCGCCCTGGAACGACGAAAACATCGGGAAAGCGGTGAATACCGCAAGCATCACCGTCAACAGCGGCACCAGCGAGATCAGCGTGGTGAAGGTCAGGCTGCTCGCAGTCAGGCCGAGGCGGTCTTCGCGGAAGCGCTGGCGCAGCGTGCGCAGCGTGTCGATCCAGGGCCAGCGGCTCAGCGTCTGCAAGGCTTCGCCGGCACGCTCCTGCAAGGTCGCGGCAGCCGCTGGCGCAGTCATCGCCGGCGAGTTGGCGGGCAGCTCAGCAGCTGCGGACTTCGGTCCATTCATGCTGGCTATGATGCCAGCATGACCTTGACGAATGTGCCGCGCGCGCCGATAGACGCTGCAGCCACCGAACCCACTGAACCCGCCAAGCCCGATGCCGCTGTTCGCGCCAGCCGCGCGCTGGCCGTGACCAGCCTGCTGGCCCTGATCGCGCTCGGCCTGGCCTGGGAGTTGAAACTTGCGCCGACCGGATCGGGGTCGCTGGCTTTCAAGGTCTTGCCGCTGGTGCTGCCGCTGGCCGGGCTGCTGCGTTACCGCATGGCAACGTACCGCGCCACGAGCCTGCTGGTGTGGCTGTATTTCACCGAAGGCGCGGTGCGCGCGGCCAGCGAATCGGGGCTCTCGCAAACGCTTGCCATGGTCGAGATCGTGCTCAGCCTGATCCTGTTTGCGGCTTGCACCTGGCATATTCGCTGGCGGTTGGCGAAGGGCAAATCGTGAGCGAAACCATCGCGCTGATCGACGACTTGCGCGCTGCGGTCGGCCCAGGCAACGTCATCGCCGGCGGCGACCAGCCGGCGTTTGAAAACGACTGGCGCAAACGCTGGCAAGGCCGCGCGCTGGTCATCGTGCGGCCCGGCAACACCGACGAGGTCGCGGCGGTGGTGCGTGCCTGTGTCGTGCATGGCGTGTCGATCGTGCCGCAAGGTGGCAACACCGGCCTCGTCGGCGGCGGCGTACCCGATGCCAGCGGCGCCCAAGTCTTGCTGTCGCTGCAACGCATGAACCGCGTGCGCGAGATCGACGCAGCGAACCTGACACTCACCGCTGAGGCCGGCTGCGTGCTGCAAGCGGTGCAGCAGGCCGCCGCTGCGCAGTCGCTGCTGTTCCCCTTGAGCCTGGCCGCCGAAGGCAGTTGCACGATCGGCGGCAACCTGGCAACGAATGCCGGCGGCACCCAGGTGCTGCGCTTCGGCAACGCGCGCGAGTTGTGCCTGGGGCTCGAAGTCGTGACGCCGCAGGGCGAGGTCTGGCACGGCCTGTCGGGGCTGCGCAAGGACAACACTGGTTACGACCTGCGCCACCTGTTCATCGGCAGCGAAGGCACGCTGGGCATCATCACCGCGGCGACATTGAAGCTCCACCCGCAGCCGGCCGCCGTGTGCACCGCCCTCGCCGCCTGCGCGTCGCTGGCCGACTGCGTGGCGCTGTTGACGCTGGCGCGTGCGCGGCTCGACGCAGCGCTCACCGGGTTCGAGGTCATGAACCGCTTTTCGCTGGACCTCGTCAAGCGCCACTTCCCGGCGCTGGCGCAGCCGCTGCCGGCTGCGGCCTGGACAGTCTTGCTCGAACAGTCCGACACCGACGGCGAGGCCGCAGCGCGCGTGCGCTTCGAGTCGCTGCTCGAAGCCGCGCTGGCAAACGGCGGCGCGACCGACGCGGTGGTCGCCGCGAGCCTGGCGCAGTCCAACAGCCTGTGGCACCTGCGTGAATCGATCCCGCTGGCGCAGGCGCAGGAAGGGCTGAATATCAAACACGACATCGCGCTGCCGGTGTCGGCTGTTTGCCACTTTGTCGAGTGCACCGACGCCGCGCTAAACGCGCACTATCCCGGCGTGCGGCTGGTGAACTTCGGCCATCTCGGCGATGGCAACCTGCACTACAACGTGCAGGCCCCCGCCGGCGCCGACGGTGCGACTTTCCTGCGCGACGAAGAGCATCGCGTCAACACCATCGTCTACGACGCAGTGCAAGCCTGCGGCGGGTCGATCTCGGCCGAGCATGGCATCGGCGTGCTCAAGCGCGAAGAGCTCAAACTGCGCAAATCAGCGGTAGCGCTGGCGCTGATGCGCAGCATCAAGTTGGCGATCGATCCGCTCGGCTTGATGAACCCGGGGCGCGTGCTGTGATGCGGATATGAGCTGACGCGCTCAAGAAACGGCCATCGGCTATTGG
Organism: Betaproteobacteria bacterium; assembly: GCA_043755615.1. GTDB lineage: Bacteria > Pseudomonadota > Gammaproteobacteria > Burkholderiales > Burkholderiaceae_C > Rubrivivax. Next base: position 8,590 of record JAYUSP010000338.1, on the reverse strand, counting down.
GCTTTCTTTTGCACCGCTGTCGCCTTGCGTTGCATGGCAGCAAGCCACCGGGATCGGCGATCGGCTGCAGCTCTTCTCACAGCCGGAATCACGAGGGCCGGCTTCGGTTGTGGAATTCTTGCGCCCTGCACCGGCCACCGTGATCCCCCGGCTGGGACGGTGGCGGTCTGGGCGTTGCGAAGAGCGGCGCGACCTGCACGGAGCCCGACGAACGACCGATTCCCCGTTCAGGCGGCCCGACGCCCGAGGATGCAGGGAGCGGCTGCGTTCGGGGGCTTTCAGGACCCAGCCGAAGCGAACTGACGGTCACGGTAGACCCATACGACGGGCGATTGAACCGCCTATCCCCAACCTGCGGCATGCGGGACAGCCGCTCGCCGCACGGGCGCGCGACGGCGATCTGGTCCACCACATCGGGCCGCGGCTCGGCCGCTTCAGGGGCCCACTGTTCGGCGTCGACAGTCGTCATCAGCGGCTTTCTTGGGGCCGCTGCCGGGTCTGGCAGACATCGGCCTGCTGCAGCACAGCGACGTCTTGCCAGTCGGCTTGGCTGTTGCAGTCAAGCGACCGGTCCCTCAGCCAGTTGCGGCCGGCACGCTGCTCGGGCTTCAAGCGTCAGTTGCTTGGCCTTCAACTCTTCGATCAAGTTCGTGACGTCGGAGGTTTAGGGCTTTTAGAAAAAAGGCATGGCGCGCGCGGGGTGGTGGGTGGTGGTCGGTCAGGTGTCGGGGCAGAATCCAGCGCCTGGTTTACTGGGGAAGCCGTGCACCGAACATCACGCGTCCTGCTGCTGGCCTGATCATGATCGAAACCGAACTCAAGTTCCAGATCCCTGCCGCCAGCCGGCAGGCCGTGTTCAAAGCGGTGGCCACGGCGACCGCGGTCACGACGCGGCTGCAGGCGATGTACGCCGACACGTCGGCGCGCGACCTGGCGGCCGCCGGCATGGCGCTGCGCCTGCGCAAGGAGGGCCGGGTCTGGGTGCAGACGCTGAAGGGCCGGGGTGACGGCCTCATGCAGCGGTTGGAACACGAAGTGCGTCTACCGGCCCGGGCGGGCGTGCCGCTGCTGGATGCCATGCGCCACGCCGGCACGCCGGCCGGCGACCGGCTGCTGGCGCTGCTCAAGACCCTGGGCGACGGCGCAGCGTTGCAGCCCATCTACCGCACCGACATCCGGCGTCTGCACCGGCGTGTCCGCCATGGCGGTGCGCTTGTCGAACTGGCTTATGACAGGGGCCACCTCATCGCCGGCGAGCAACGCGTGGTCGTCGACGAAGTCGAAATCGAGTTGATCAGCGGCCCGAGCTCTGGGCTGGTGGACCTGGCCCGGCGTTGGTCGATGCGCTTCGGGCTGTGGTGGGACGTGCGCACCAAGTCAGAACGTGGCCACCGGCTGGCGCTCGGCCTGGGCCAGGTGCCCGCCGTGAAGGCGTTGCCCTCGGCCTTGCCCGCTGGCTGCGAGCCCGACGCGGCGCTGGTCCACATGCTGACCAGCGCGCTGTCGCAGGCCCTGCCCAACGCTGCTGAAATTGCCTCGGGTTGCGCGACGCCGGAGCACCTGCACCAACTGCGCGTGGCCTTGCGCCGCCTGCGCACGGCCTTGCGTGTATTTGCGGACTGGGCCGCCGACCCGGTTGCGGCCCGCGCACTCGAAGCCGATTGGCGCGAACCCTTCGGCCTGCTGGGTGCAGCGCGCGACAACGACGTCATCGCCCAGACGCTGCTGCCGGCCCTGGCCGCCGCTGGCGCGCCGCCGATTTCACCCAGCGCACCAGGCATCGGCCCGAGCCCGGACGAAGTTGTGCGCGGCGTCGTATTCAATGCCTTGTTGCTGCGCTCGCTGGCGCTGTGTGGGGCGCCGCCGTCGCCCGTGACCGAAGCGCCACCCAGGCCCAGCGCGCAGGCTGCCGTGCAGCCCCTGTGGCGGCGTATTCGGCGTGCCGTCCCGACCTTCACGTCGGCCAGCGTGGACGAGCAGCACCTGCTGCGCAAACGTTTGAAGCGCCTGCGGTATGCGCTCGAAGCCGTACAGCCGCTGTGCAAGCGCAAGTCCGGTGAACGATTCCTGCTCGCACTGCGGCAAGCGTTGGAGGCCCTGGGTCAGCTCAACGACCTGCAGGTCGCCGATGCGCTGTACCGCCAGCGCGCACTGGCCGAGCCGCAAGCCTGGTTTGCGGTGGGTTACCTGGCGGCGCGGCGGCAGGCGGCGCTGGACAAGGCGGCGGCATCATTGGCGCGCCTGTCGGCCCTCAAACCGGCTTGGCGCTAGCCCGTCTTTGTCATTGGGCCCTGACGTCACCCATTGAATCAACAACCTGGAGCGACATCTCCGCGCGTATGGCACGACCTTTTGTGTCTACCCGCCATCAGGGATGTCGAGCCGGCATACGCGGACGGCGCAGCGATTGAGAAGAATTCGATCTCTCGCGCCCACGACGTCGTGAGTGCAATTGACCGGCGTTTCGGATGTGCCGCGGCTGTTTGCTCCGCCTACGCTTGCGGAAGGCCAACGCCGCGGCCCGCAGGGCCGGCGGGGGTGGCCCGGCGACATTGCATAAGAATTCGACAAACGCAGCCGGGCCGCCCCGTGCCGGCTCTGCGCGCGCCGATTGCCGGAACGCCCGAACCCGCCTGCCGCCGGCTTGAGTTGGACAGCAAAGTTCTACTGCAGCGGCCCGTCGAAGCCCGCCGGCATCGGCAGCGCAAAGACTTCGATGCCTTCATCCTGCAGGGCCTCGCGCTCGCCGGGCGTGGTGCGGCCGCGAATGCCCCGCGCCTCGGTCTCGCCGTAGTGGATGCGCCGGGCTTCTTCGGCAAACCGGGGGCCGACATCGTCGGTATGGGCGATCGCATGACGGACTGCGGCGAGCCAGACCGATTGCATATCGGCTTGCCTGTCGGCTTGTGCTGGCGGCGCCTGCGAGGCCGATGGTGCAGACCCGGACGCTGCCTTTTCGACCGCCACCGGCTCGCGCGGCGCCGACAGATTCAGCCGCGGCGCCGACGGCATGCGGCTGACGACGGTGTCGGCGCACAGCGGGCAGCCGATCAGGCGGCGGCCATTCTGGTCGAGAAAATCGTCTTCGGAATCGAACCAGCCTTCGAAGCCATGGCCATTGGCGCAGCGCAGGTCGAGGACTTTCATGCGTTGATTATCGGCCGGCCGGGTTTTGCGCTGAAACGCTGGCACCGAGCGCGATCGCCTGTACCGATTGCCACACCAGCGGCCAGCGCCCGGCACGCCACTGCTGCAACCACTGCAGCGCGATCATCGTTTTCATGTCGCTGATGCTGCCGCTGCTGGCCAACGCATCGAGTTCGCTTTCGGCGAGCAGGCAGACTTCGACAAACTCGCCGTCGTCCAGGCGCTGCGGGCCCGGCACGAGGCCGCGCGCAAACCAGATCTCGATGCCTTCGGTGGAGTAAGCCGCGGCGTTGTGAAAGACTCCCGCCCGTGCCCACTCGGTGGCGGTGTAGCCGGTTTCTTCGACCAGCTCGCGGCGGCCGCAGTCGAGCACCGATTCATTCGCGTCGAGCTTGCCGGCCGGGACTTCGATGAGCACCTTGCCCACCGCGTAGCGGTACTGGCGGACCATCACGATGCGGCCGTCGCCCGCGATCGGCAGCACCGCCACCGCACCCGGATGCTGGATGTACTGCCGCGTCGCGTGGCGGCCGTCGGGCAGGCGCACGGTGTCGAGCTGGACGGTGAGGAAGCCGCCCGAGAGCTGGGTCGTCGATTCGATGCGGTGCTCGACCAGATGGGCGTCGGGGCCGCCATCGAGCGCGGCGTTGGCGTTGTCACCTGAGCGAACCGAGGTCGCCCCGTTTGCCGCTGCGTCGGCGTCGTCGCGCTGGCTCAACTTGCCAGCGCCTTGATGATCGCGTCGCGGCACATCGCCATCAGCCCGCCTGACAGCGGGCCGAGCAGCAGCACCGCAGCGCCGTTGATCGCCAACAGCGCGCTGATGCCTTGCTTCTGCAGGATCGGCGTCGTATCTTTTGGCGCATCGAAGTACATGACCTTGACCACGCGCAGGTAATAAAACGCGCCGATCAGCGAGAACATCACCGCGATCACCGCGAGCACCATGTAGGCGGTGATGTTGGTCGTGACCAGGGCCTGGATTACCGCGAGCTTGGCGAAGAAGCCGATCATCGGCGGCACACCGGCGAGCGAAAACATGAACACCGTCATCGCGCCCGCGAGCCAGGGCTTGCGGGCAGCCAGGCCGGCGAGGTCGTCGATCTCTTCGCTCTCGAAACCATCGCGGGCGAGGAACATCACGAGGCCAAAGGTGCCCAGCGTGGTCATCACGTAGGCAACGATGTAGAACATCGACGAGCTGTACGCATTCGCCGCCGACAAGGTATTGCCGCTGACCACACCGGCGCTCATGCCGAGCAGCACGAAGCCCATCTGCGCGATCGACGAGTAGGCGAGCATGCGTTTGAGGTTGCTTTGCGCGATCGCGGCGAGGTTGCCGACAGCCAGCGAGGCGACCGCGAGCACGATCAGCATCTGCTGCCAGTCGACGGCGACGCCGAGCATGCCTTCGACGAGCAGCCTGATGGTGATCGCAAAAGCCGCCAGCTTGGGCGCACCGCCAATGAGCAGGGTCACCGCGGTCGGTGCGCCCTGGTAGACGTCGGGCACCCACATGTGAAAAGGCGCGGCGCCAAATTTGAAGCCCAAGCCGGCGACGACAAAGACAGTGCCAAACACGAGCACCTCCTTGTTGATGCGGCCGGTGGCGATGGCCTCGAAGACTTTCGGGATCTCCAGGCTGCCGGTGGCGCCGTACATCATCGACAGGCCGTAGAGCAAGAAGCCGCTGGCCAGCGCGCCGAGGACGAAGTATTTCATCGCTGCTTCGGTCGCGGTGCCGTCGTCGCGGCGCAGCGCGGTGAGCGCGTACAGCGACAGGCTCATCAGCTCCAGGCCGAGGTAGACGACGAGAAAATTGTTCGCCGAACACATCACCGCGATGCCGAGCAGCACAAACAGGCTGAGGGTGAAAAATTCGCCCTTGAGCATGTCCCTTGACGCCAGGTAGGGCTGGGCGTAGGCCACCGTGACAAGCATCGCCGCACATGCAAAAAACGCCAGCAAATGACCCAGCGGATCGGTCACGACCATGCCCTGCATGCCGTACAGCGTGAAGCCGCCGTCGAAGTACATCAGGTGCATCGCACCGACGACCGCGATCGTGCCTTGCGTGAGCCAGAAGGTCAGCCGGCGCGCCGGGTCGGTGACCCACAGATCGACGACGGCGATCACGCAGGCCATCAGCAGCAGCACGATCTCGGGGTAGACGACGAGCCAGTTCATTGCGGTCATGTGGTCAGTCAGTAGCAGGTGCGCCGCATCTTCAGTTCAGTTTGCTGGTGGCCACATGTTTCATCAGCTCGGTCACGCTGACATGCATCACGTCGGTGAAGGGTTTCGGGTAAAGGCCCATCACGAGCACCGCGGCTGCGAGCAGCGCGAGCATCGTAAATTCGCGCGCGTTGATATCGGTCAATGCCTTGACGTCGTCGTTGGCGACATCGCCGAAATAGACCCGCTTGACCATCCACAGCGTGTAGGCGGCACCAAAGACGAGGGTCGTGGACGCCAATGCGGCAAGCCAGAAATTGACCTTCACCGCGCCGAGAATGACCATCCATTCACCGACAAAACCTGCGGTGCCCGGCAGGCCGCAATTGGCCATCGCAAAGAGCACCGCGAAGGCGGCGAATTTGGGCATCGTATTGACGACCCCGCCATAAGAAGCGATCTCGCGCGAATGCACGCGGTCGTACAACACACCGATGCACAGAAACATCGCGCCGGAGACAAAACCGTGGCTGATCATCTGCACCAGCCCGCCGGAGATGCCGAGCTCGTTGAACATGAAAAAGCCCAGCGTCACAAAGCCCATGTGCGCGATCGAGCTGTAGGCGACGAGTTTCTTCATGTCCTGCTGGACCAGCGCGACGAGGCCGATGTAGACCACCGCGATCAGGCTCAACGTGATCATCAGGCCCGACCACTCGTGGCTCGCGTCGGGTGCGATCGGCAGCGAAAAACGCAGGAAGCCATAGGCGCCGAGCTTGAGCATGATCGCCGCCAGCACCACCGAGCCGCCGGTGGGCGCTTCGACGTGGGCATCGGGCAGCCAGGTGTGCACCGGCCACATCGGCACCTTGACCGAAAACGCGGCGAGGAAAGCAAAGAAGATCAGCGTCTGCGTTGACAGCGGCAGCGGCAGTTTGTGCCAGGTCAGGATGTCGAAGCTACCACCCGACTTGAAATACAGGTAGACCAGCGCGATCAGCATCAACAACGAGCCGAGCAGCGTGTAGAGGAAAAACTTGAACGCCGCATAGACCCGCCGCGGCCCGCCCCAGACGCCGATGATGATGTACATCGGGATCAGCGTGGCTTCGAAGAAAACGTAGAACAACATCCCGTCGAGGGCGCTGAACACACCGACCATCAGCCCCGACAGGATCAGGAACGCGCCCATGTACTGGTTGACACGTTCGGTGATCACCTCCCAGGCGGACATGACGACGATGACGGTGATGAAAGCGGTCAACGGCACGAACCACACCGAGATGCCGTCGACGCCGAGGTGGTAGCGCATATTGAAGCGCCCGATCCACGGCATGACCTCGGTGAACTGCATCGCAGCAGTGCCGATATCAAAGTACAGCACGAGCGGCAAGGTGACGACGAAGCTGGCCACCGCACCGACCAGTGCCATCCAGCGCGCGGCCTGCGCCTGCTCGTCGCGGCCCAGCGCGAGCAGCAGCGCGCCGACCGCGATCGGCAGCCAGATGGCTACGCTCAAGAAACCCATCGTTGTTGCTCCGCCTGCGCTGTGTTTGTTGTGGGTGGTGGTGGCGCTGGCCGCTTCAGCGCGCGAGCACGCGGCTGAGGAAGGGCCAGAGTTGCCAGGTCAGCAGGCCGAAGACGCCAAGCACCATGACCAGCGCGTAGGAATACAGGTAACCGGTCTGCATGCGGCGGGCCAAGCCAGCGATCGCTCCAACGGTGCGCGCCGAGCCGTTGATCAGGCCGTCGATGACGGTTTCGTCGCCGCCCTTCCACAGGCCGCGGCCCAGCAGGCGTGCGCCAGCGGCGAGCACATGCTCGTTGAACCAGTCCATGTAGTACTTGTTCTCGAGCACCCTTACGATCGGGCTGAAGGTGCGCGCGATGGCTGCCGGGATCGAAGGCTGCTTCAGGTAGAACCACCAGGCCGTCGCCACGCCAGCCACCGCCAGCCACAGCGGCACGGTTTGCAGGGAATGCATCGCCATGCCGGCAGCGCTGTCGAAGTGCGATGCCAGCTCTTTCATCGCCGGGTGGCGCGCAATGTCGTTGACGATCGAATCCTTGAAGAAGTCGCCAAACAACATCGGCTGGATCGTCAGGTAGCCGATGACCACCGACGGAATCGCCAGCAGCACCAGCGGCAGCGTCACGACCCACGGTGATTCGTGTGGGACGTGCGGTGCGTGTGGTGCGCGTGGTGCGTGCGGCGCGTGGTGGTGATCTTCATCGTGATGGTCGAGCGCGCCAGGGAACGGTTTATGCCGAAAGTTCTCTTTGCCGTGGAAGACAAGGAAGTACATCCGGAACGAATAAAACGCGGTCACGAAGACACCCGCGACGACCGCGAAATACGCAAAACCGGCAGCCGGCAGCGTGCTCGCATGCACCGCTTCGATGATGCTGTCCTTGCTGTAGAAACCGGCAAAAAACGGCGTGCCGATCAGCGCCAGCGAACCGAGCAGCGACGTGATCCAGGTCACGCGCATGTATTTGCGCAAGCCGCCCATGTTGCGGATGTCCTGGTCGTGGTGCATGCCGATGATCACCGAGCCGGCCGCCAGGAAGAGCAGCGCCTTGAAGAAGGCATGGGTCATCAGGTGGAAGACCGCCACCGAATACGCCGATGCGCCGAGCGCCACCGTCATGTAGCCGAGCTGGCTCAGTGTCGAATAGGCAACGACCCGCTTGATGTCGTTCTGGATGATGCCCAGGAAGCCCATGAACAGCGCCGTGATGGCGCCGATGATCAGCACGAAGTTCAGCGCGGTGTCACTCAGCTCGAACAGCGGCGACATGCGGGCGACCATAAAGATGCCGGCCGTGACCATCGTCGCGGCATGGATCAGCGCGCTGATCGGCGTCGGGCCTTCCATCGAGTCGGGCAGCCAGACATGCAGCGGGAACTGCGCGCTCTTGCCCATCGCGCCGATGAACAGGCAGATGCAGATCACGGTGATCAACATCCACTCGCCGCCGAAGTAGCTGCCGGGGAAAACGATCTTCGCCAACGCACCGCCCTGGGCGAAGGCCTCGGCGTAGTTCAGCGTGCCGGCGTAGGCCACGATCAGGCCGATGCCCAGGATGAAACCGAAGTCGCCGACCCGGTTGACGATGAAGGCCTTCATGTTGGCGAACACCGCCGTCGGCCGCTTGAACCAGAAGCCGATCAACAGATAGGAGACGAGGCCGACTGCTTCCCAGCCAAAAAAGAGCTGCAGGAAGTTGTTGCTCATCACGAGCATCAACATCGAAAAAGTGAACA
>JAYUSP010000337.1:0-4423 GCA_043755615.1 Betaproteobacteria bacterium | reverse complement strand
GTTGCGTGTGTACTGCATACGGATCAGGTGCGCGATGAGGTCGCGCTGGCCCAATCTGTCGGCCACGCGCAGGGTCATCACCATGCGGTGGTAGTCGGCCGGGTTGCCGATGCCGTAGATCGCGCTGACGCTGGCCACGATGATCACGTCGCGGCGCTCGAGCAGGCTCTTCGTGGCACTCAGGCGCATCTGCTCGATATGCTCGTTGATCGCGCTGTCCTTCTCGATGAACAGGTCGCGCTGCGGCACATAGGCCTCGGGCTGGTAGTAGTCGTAGTAGCTGACAAAATATTCGACCGCGTTTTTTGGAAAGAACTCGCGGAACTCGCTGTACAGCTGTGCAGCCAGGGTCTTGTTCGGCGCAAAGACAATCGCCGGCCGGCCCAGGCGGGCAATCACATTGGCCATCGTGAAGGTCTTGCCCGACCCGGTGACGCCGAGCAGGGTCTGGTAGCTCAGGCCCTCTTCGATGCCTTCGACGAGTTGATCGATCGCCGTCGGCTGGTCACCCGCCGGCGGATAGGGCTGGAAAAGTTGAAACGGCGAATCCGGGAAGGACACCATCTTGCCGACGCTGGCGGCCGCGACATCGGTGCCGCCGCCGACACGAGGTCGTTCATCCACCGCCGCATCCGCTGGGGGTTCGGAGGTGATCGCTGTCAGTTTCGGCATGGGCGGGCATCCTAGAATCGGTGCGCTTCGTCGGCAGCGAAGCAAACCGCAAGCGTAAAGCCTGCGCCACACTTGCCGCTGGCTGCCGGCCCCATCGACTATGTTTCGGAGTGTCCTGCATGGCCCTGTTTGACCGCGTCGAGATGGCGCCCCGCGACCCGATCCTGGGTCTCAGCGAACAATTTGCGGCCGATGCGCGCAGCCACAAGGTCAACCTGGGCGTTGGCGTCTATTTCGACGCCAACGGCAAACTGCCGCTGCTCCACTGCGTGGCCGCTGCCGAGCAGCAACTGGTGGCCACCGCCAAGCCGCGCGGCTACCTGCCGATTGACGGCATCGCGGCCTACGACAAGGCCGTGCAGGGCCTCGTCTTCGGCGCTGAATCCGCCACTGTCAAGAGCGGTCGCGTGGTCACGGTGCAGGCGCTGGGCGGCACCGGCGGGTTGAAGCTCGGCGCCGATTTCCTCAAGCGCCTGAACCCTGGCGCCAAGGTGCTCATCAGCGACCCGAGTTGGGAGAACCACCGCGCGTTGTTTGGCAACGCCGGTTTTGTCGTCGAGGCGTATCCGTACTACGACGAAGCAACACACGGCGTGCGCTTCGACGCGATGCTCGCCGCACTGCGCGCTGCGCCGGCGGGCACGGTGGTCGTGCTGCACGCCTGCTGCCACAACCCGACCGGCGCCGACGTCATGCCAGCGCAATGGAGCCAGGTCGTGGATGCGGTCAAGGCCGGCGGTCTGGTCGCCTTTCTCGATATGGCCTACCAGGGCTTCGGCTCGGGGCTGGCCGAGGACGGCGCGCCGGTGCAGCAATTTGTCGATGCCGGCCTGGACTTCCTCGTTGCGACCTCATTTTCGAAGAGCTTTTCGCTCTACGGCGAACGTGTCGGCGCCTTGAGCGTGGTCTGCGCCGACGCCGACGATGCGGCGCGCGTGCTGTCGCAACTCAAGATCGCGGCGCGCACGAACTACTCGACCCCGCCGACCCACGGCGCGCAGATCGTGACCATGGTGCTCACCACGCCAGAACTGCGCCGGCAGTGGGAAGTCGAACTTGCCGGCATGCGCGAGCGCATCCGCGAGATGCGCCAGGCACTCGTCGCCGGCCTGGCCGCAGCGGGCGTGCCACGCGACATGGGCTTCGTCGAGCACCAGCGCGGCATGTTCAGCTACTCGGGGCTGAACGCGGCGCAGATGCAGCAACTGCGCAGCGAGCACGCCATCTACGGCGTTGATTCCGGCCGGATCTGCGTCGCCGCGCTCAACCACGGCAACCTCGGTGCAGTCATTTCTGCGCTGGTTAGCGTGATGGACGACTGAAACCCGAATCTATTTGCTGCATTGCAGCAATTATTGTGAGATATTGCCAAGATGGCAGCGGCCGCACCGGCCGACCTTGAGATAAAGGCCACGATGCTCTACCAGATCTACGAAACCCAGCGCGCGATGATGGCGCCATTTGCAGAGTTCGCCAGCGCCACGGCCAAGCTCTACAACCACCCGCTGTCGCCATTTACCCATGCGCCCCTTGCGCAGCGCATGTCGGCCGGGCTGGGCCTGGCCCATCGGCTGGCCAAGGAATACGAAAAGCCGCCATTCGCGATCACCAGCGCGCGTGTCGCGGGCGTCGACATCGCTGTGCAGGAGCAGGTGGCGATGAACAAGCCCTTCTGCCGGCTTCTTCGTTTCAAGCGCTTCACCGACAACCCGGGCGCACTGGCGCGCATGAAGGGCCAGCCCAAAGTGCTGGTCGTAGCGCCGCTGTCGGGGCACCACTCGACGCTGCTGCGCGATACCGTGACAAGCCTGTTGCAGGACCACAAGGTTTTCATCACCGACTGGACCGATGCGCGCATGGTGCCGATGAGTGCCGGCGCCTTCCACCTCGACGACTATGTCGCGTACGTACAGGAGTTCATCCGCCATATCGGGCCTGATGTGCATGTGATCTCGGTCTGCCAGCCCACCGTGCCGGTGCTCGCCGCGGTGTCGCTGATGGCCAGTGCCGGTGAGGCCACGCCGCGGTCGATGACGATGATGGGCGGTCCCATCGATGCCCGCAAAGCGCCGACGGCGGTGAACAACCTGGCCACCAACAAGAGCCACGACTGGTTCGAGCACAACGTGATCTACCGCGTGCCGATGAACTACCCCGGTGCCGGGCGGCGCGTCTACCCGGGCTTCATGCAACACGCCGGGTTTGTCGCGATGAACCCCGATCGGCACCTGACCTCGCACTACGACTACTTTCTCGACCTGGTGCGTGGTGACGAAGAAAGTGCCGAAGGCCACCGCAGCTTCTACGACGAATACAACGCCGTGCTCGACATGCCGGCCGAGTACTACCTGGACACGATCAAGACCGTGTTCCAGGACTTTGCGCTGGTCAACGGCACCTGGCAGGTCAGCGGCAAGCTCGTGCGTCCGCAAGATATCCGTCAGACCGCGATGTTGACCATCGAAGGCGAACTCGACGATATCTCCGGCGCCGGCCAGACCAGTGCCGCACATGGCTTGTGCACCGGCATCGCCGCCAGCCAGCGATTCCACTACGACGTCGAAGGCGCCGGCCATTACGGCATCTTCTCTGGCCGCCGCTGGCGCGACATGGTCTATCCGCGGGTGCGCGATTTCATCGCCGGTTTTCATCGCCAGCCTGCACCAGCCAAAGCCAAACCTGCCGGTCGCCGACAGGCTGTCTAGAGCTGCTCAGGCGCCACCGGCGGGCCGCAGCGCGCGTCCGCTTGGCTGCGGTCAACGCGGATACCGACGACCTGGGGATGCGCCAGAATGGTGCACTCTTTTTTCCCGGAGCCACAAGCATGCTGAATCCGTCCCGCGCCCTGCCCCTGACCCTGACGGCATTGATGGCGCTGCTCGCCGGCTGCGCGCTCGCCCCCGCCGAAGAGGCCAAGCTGGCCGAACGCGAAGCGCGGGAATGCCGCACTGGCAGCAGCATCTGCCGCAAGCCTGACGGCGCGGTCAGCGATGTGCGCACTGTCTCCGGCCAGTCCGCGCGCGATGCCGGTGGCACCGGCGCTGCCAGGCCCAAGCCCGGCCAGCAGTGACCGCAGCGTCGGCGCGCCTGGCCGCGCTGGCCGACCAGATCAACGGGCTGCTGCCGCAGACCCAATGCACCCGCTGCGGCTATCCGGATTGCCGAAGCTACGGGACGGCCATCGCAGCGGGCGAGGCGGACATCAACCAATGCCCGCCGGGTGGTGCCGATGGAGTGCGGCGCCTGGCCGCCGCCACCGGTCGGGCGCCGATCGGGTTGAACCCTGCGAACGGCCATGAAGGCCCGCGGCTGCTGGCGGTCATCGACGAGGCCTGGTGCATCGGCTGCACGTTGTGTATCAAGGCCTGCCCGGTCGACTGCATCGTCGGCGCGCCGAAGTTGATGCACACGGTCATCGATGCCTTGTGCACCGGTTGTGAGCTCTGCATTCCGGCCTGCCCGGTGGACTGCATTGCGCTGTTGCCGGTCACCGGGGCAGACACCGGCTGGCAAGCCTGGAGCGCCGAACAAGCCGACGAGGCGCGAGCGCGTTACGCTTTTCACCAGACCCGGGTCGACCGCGAGCGACGTGAAAACGACGAGCGCCTGGCCACGCGCGCGGCGGAAAAGCTGGCCGATCTGGCGGCTTCGAGCCGGCTCACCGAGCCCGCGGCGCTGGCCCGAAAGCAGGCGGTTGTCGATGCCGCGCTGGCGCGGGCGCGGGCGGCCGGCGACAGAGACATCACGAAAA
>JAYUSP010000336.1:0-14406 GCA_043755615.1 Betaproteobacteria bacterium | reverse complement strand
GGGTTGCTGGGCGGCGGCAACATGGCGGCCATCCACCTGGCCAACGCGGTCGGCGGCAACGTCTTCCTCGGCTTCATCTCGGCGGTGGCGTTCGCGACGATCCTGGCGGTGGTGGCGGGGCTGACGCTGTCGGGCGCGGCGGCGGTGTCGCACGACATCTACGGCGTGGTCATCAAGAAGGGCAAGGCCGACAGCGCATCGGAGCTGAAAGTGTCGCGGCTGACGACGGCCGCACTCGGCGTCATCGCGGTGATGTTGGGCATCGCCTTCGAGAAGCAGAACATCGCGTTCATGGTCTCGTTGGCCTTCGCGATTGCCGCGTCGGCCAACTTCCCGGTGTTGATCATGTCGGTGCTGTGGAAGGACTGCACGACCCGCGGCGCGGTGATCGGCGGCTTCCTGGGCCTGGCCTCCTCGGTGTTGTTGACGGTCGTCTCGCCTTCGGTCTGGGAGGTCACGCTCGGCAACCCGAAGGGCTCGGCATTGTTCCCGTACCAGTCTCCGGCGCTGTTCTCGATGACCCTCGCGTTCGTCGGCATCTGGCTGTTCTCGATCCTCGACAGGAGCCCGCGTGCGGCGCAGGACCGTGCCGGCTTCCTGGCGCAGCAGGTGCGATCGGAAACCGGCATCGGCGCGTCGGGAGCGTCAGGGCATTGAACGCCGGGCGGCGGCGCCGGGCTGCTGCCCGTTCCACGCCCCGCGTCGCCCCCGGTGTTGTCGACGGCCCCGCTCCACGAGGCGTGGTGCCGGGCCACGCCGTACGCGTCGATTTTGCGACGCACTTTGCCGCGCTGCATCAGGGGGTTCAGAGCGTGAGCGTTTTCGAAGCCAAGATGCCGCTCGAACAACGCCTGCCCGAACGCAGCGTGCCCGGCGCGGATCGATGTGGGCGCGTTCTGGCTGTTCCGGGTGACAGCGCCCGGCCATCAGATCCTCAGGCCCGCGGCCGTTGTGCCGGCTGCGGTGTACGCAGGATCCAGACCATGTATCCCGCGAAGACCAGCCCGCAGGCCACGAATACGAGCACTTGCGCGCTCGTGCTGAGCGCAGGGACCAGCGCGAACAACACCGCAAACGGCGCCGCGCCGATGGCCGTGGAGAGCAGGTTTTCGCTGACGCGGGTCTGGCGGCTGAACAGTCCCAGTGCATACGACAGCACATCCACCGGGAAGGTCATGCGCAACAAGACGAGCGAGGCGATGCGGTGGCGGGGGTGGATCAAGCGGTCGATATCCGCGTGGCGGGTCACCGACGGGAAGTGGCGCAGGATCGACGCGCGGGCGTGACGGCCGAGCAGAAAGGACAGCCCCGCCCCGGCGACCCAGCCGCCGAGCAGCAACAAGGCCGTCCACGCCGGGCCCCAGGCCAGCACCGCCGTCGGCACCAGCGGCAAATTGGTCAGCACGGGCACCAGCACTGCGGTGATCGTGGTCACAAAAAAGACCACCACCGCCAGGCGCGGGTAGTCCTCGAGCACGCCCTGGATCGCCGGCGCGAACTGCCGCTCCAGCAACACGGCTGCGACAAAGAGGGCCAGCACCCAGCCGGCACCAAGGATCGGCCGCAGCAGTTCGCGCCAGGTGACGGCGGGTCGTAGGGACACGGCATGTTCGGGCATGAAAGGGCGTCGTCGTTGGCGTCGTGACCACCATCATCATCGTCGGATACCGGCCGGGCGCTGACAATGCGCAGATGAACCGCGACATGCGCCAGCACAGCCCGGCAGCCGAGCGCAACCGCGAACCGATCGCCGCCGAACTGCGTCGCCTGCTGCCGGCGCAGGGCCTGGCGCTGGAGATCGCCAGCGGCACCGGACAGCATGCCGCATATTTGCACGCCGCCTTGCCCGGCTGGCGCTGGCAACCCAGCGACGGCGATCTGCGCTCGCTGGCGTCCATCAGCGCGTGGTGCGCGGGCTGCGCCAACGTGTTGCCACCACTGCACCTGGATGTGCTGGCCGAATCGCGGGCCGATGCGCGGGCCGATGCGTGGGCCGGCGTTCCAGCGCGCGTCGACGCGGTGTACTGCGCCAATCTGCTGCACATCGCGCCCTGGGCGGCCTGCGCCGGGCTGATGCGCGGTGCCGCGCGGCATCTCACGGCGGCGGGGCTGCTGCTGCTGTACGGCCCGTTTGTCGTCGATAGCCAGACCACCGCGGCGAGCAACGTCAATTTCGACACCGACCTGCGCCGACGCGACGCCGCCTGGGGCCTGCGCCGCCTGGCCGACGTGGTCAGCGAAGCTGCAGCGGCGGGCCTGCAACTGCGCGAGCGCGTCACGATGCCCGCCAACAACCTGCTGCTGGTGTTTGACCGCGGCCGCGCAACGGCCAGCGATGTCCGGGACGGTTCCTCCGTGATTCATACCGACCGGTGCTGATTCAAAAGCTCAGGCGCGCTTCCAGCCCTCGAGTCGGCGCCCGGCGCGGGCGAACAGCAAGTCGGTGGCGACGGCCAGCAGGCCCACCACCAGCGCGCCCTGGATCACATACGCCGTGTTGAACCCCGACAGGCCGACGATGATCGGCGAGCCGAGGGTCCTGGCGCCCACCGTCGACGCAATCGTCGCGGTGCCGATGTTGATGATCACCGAGGTCCGCACACCCGCCATCAAGACCGGCAGCGCCAGCGGCAGCTCGATTCGCCACAGCCGCTGCGCCGGCGTCATGCCGGCGCCGTCGGCGGCTTCGAGCGCGGCCTGCGGCACCGACTCCAAGCCGGCCATCGTCGCGCGCACGATCGGCAGCAGGCCATACAAGGCCAGCGCGATCAGCGCCGGCAGCGCGCCAAAACCGATCAGCGGCACGGCAATCGCCAGCACCGCCACCGGTGGCACGGTCTGCCCTATCGCCACCAGCGTTTCGACCAGCGGGCGAAACTCGCGCCCGGCCGCTCGCGTGACAAAAACACCGGCCGCGATACCCACCAGCGCCGCCGCCGCACTCGACAGCGCCACGATCCCGGCATGCGCGCCGAGCAAGGCGAGGAAACTGTCCTGCTCATAGAGCGGCCGGTCCAGGCCGGGAAACAGCGCCGCGAACAGCGGCTTGGACGCCGGCAAGCCGAGCACCAGCGTGCCCAGCGCCAGCAGCACCCAGAGCAGCGGATCGCGCTGCCAGTTTTGCGGCCACTTGCGCCGCCAGTTGTGCCGCCAGTTGTGCCGCCCGTGATCGCCGGGCGTCGTCATGCCGGGCGCGTTACCAGGTCGGCAAAGTGCAGCGCACCGATCAAGCGGCCCTGCGCGTCGGCTACCGGCAGCCGCTCGACATGACGCTCGACGAAGAGCGACAGGGCCTCGCGCAAGCTTGAGCTCGCGGCGATCGCATCGCCTGGCGCCGGCTCGCCCGGGCGCAGTCGGTCGGCCACGGTCTGCAAGCCGAGCAGCTTCAGCCCCAGGTCGCTGCGGCCGACGAAGTCGCTGACAAAAGCACTCGCCGGCGCGGCCAGCAGTTGTGCCGGCGTGCCGACCTGGACGACGCGGCCGCGGTCGAGCAAGACGATGCGCGTGGCCAGCCGCAGGGCTTCGTCGATGTCGTGGGTCACGAGCACGATGGTCTTGCCAGATGTTCGGTCGGCGCCGTGGGCGCGGTGAATGAGCGCGAGTTCGTCCTGCAAGCTGCGCCGCGTGATGGGGTCGAGTGCGCCGAAGGGCTCGTCCATCAACAGCAGCTCGGGATCGGCGCTAAGCGCCCGTGCGACGCCAACGCGCTGCTGCTGCCCGCCCGACAGCTGGTGCGGATATCGGTCACGATAGACGGCGGGCTCAAGGCCGAGCAAGGCCAGCAGTTCATCGACCCGCGCCGCGATGCGCGTCGCCGGCCAGCCGAGCAGCTCTGGCACGGTGGCGATATTGCGCGCCACGTTCCAGTGCGGAAACAAGCCTGTCGACTGGATCGCATAGCCCATGCGCCGGCGAATATCTTCGGGCCGGAACGAGCGGATCTCTTCGCCCTTGAACAGGATCCGGCCGCGGTCATGCTCGACCAGGCGGTTGATCATCTTCAGCAGCGTCGATTTGCCCGAGCCCGAGGCGCCAATCAGGACCACAAATTCGCCACGCTCGATGGTCAGCGAGACGCCATCGACCGCCTGGGTCGCGCCAAAGGCCTTGCCGACATCTTGCAGCTCCAGCTCGATCATCGCCTCGACCCCATATACGCGGCGGTGGCCAGCGCTAAACCGGCGTCGGCGACGATAGCCAGCGCCACCACCGGCAGCACGCCGAGCATGACCAGGTCGATCGCGCTGCTGGCCAGGCCCTGGAAGACCAGCGCACCAAAACCGCCGGCGCCGATCAGCGCTGCCACCACGCCCAAGCCGATGATCTGCACCGCGGTCACGCGCAGCGCCGACAACAGCACCGGCAGCGCCAGCGGCACCTCGACAGACCAGAAGCGCTGACGCGCCGTCATGCCCATGCCGGTGGCCGCCTCGAGGGCTGCCGCAGGCACCTGGCGCAAGCCGGCGGCGGTGCCGTGCACGATCGGCAGCAGCGCGTAAAGCGTCAGCGCGATCACCGCCGGCAGCAGGCCGATGCCGCTGAGGCTTAAGCCCGGCAGGACTGCCGCCAGGCCACTGAGCGGCGCGATCAGCAGCGCAAACAGCGCGATCGACGGCACGGTCTGGATCACATTGAGCGCGGCGAACAGCGGCGTGGCGAGCCGCTCGCTGCGCGCCGCAGCCACGCCCAGCGGCACGCCGACGAGCAAGGCCGGCAGCAGCGTCGCGGCAACGATCTTCAGATGTTGCAGGCCGGCGGCGCGAAACACCTCATCGCGGTTGGCGTACTCCTTGAGCAGCGAGAGTGAATCCAGCGCGCCAGTGCCCAGCAGCACGCCCAGCGGCAGCAGCACCGCCACGTGGGCCAGGGTTCGCCGCGCCAGCGTCAGCTCGAGGCGCTGCAAGGCGTCAGCCGCGGCCAGCCAGCTCAACAGGGTCAGCACCCAGAAGCCGCCGCCGAGCGAAACCCGGGTCAGCGGCGACGCGGCTGCCGACAGCCGGCCCGCCTCGGCACCGGCCAGCCCAACCAGGCCGCTGAGCAGCAGCGTGGCCGACAGCGTCACCGTGATGTGGATCCAGCGCGACGGCGGCACGAACAACGCCAGCACCAGACCGGCCAGCGGCAGCGCCAACCAGCGCTGTGCGGCGAGCGGCAACTCGTGCAGACCCAGGCCGGTGCCCGATACCAGACGGTTCGGTGCGAGCGCGAGAAACGCCAATCCGAATGCGGCGGCCAGGCCGGTGACCAGCAACACCGCCAGCACGCGGTTGTGGATCAGGCTCGACGCCGGCGCGCCAACTTCCAACGCCCCTGCAGGCGCTGGCGCTGGCGAGTAACTCACTTGACCAGACCCTTGGCCAACAGGTAAGCGGCCGCGACCTTCTTCGCATCCTGCCCTTCGAGCGCGATCTTCGCGTTCAGGCCTTGCAGGGTGGCCGTGTCGAGGGTCTTGAACAGTGGTGCCAGCAGGGCAGCAATTTTCGGTTGCCGAGCCAGCACCTCGGCGCGCACGACCACCGACGGCGCGTAGACCGGCTGCACACCTTTGCTGTCGTCAAGGATCACCAGGCCGAGCGCGGCCACCGGGCCGTCGGTGCCGTAGGCCATGGCCGCGTTCACGCCCGACGTTTGCTCGGCGGCAGCCTTGATCGTCGCCGCGGTGTCACCGCCCGCCAGCACCAGCAACTGGTCCTTCGCGAGCTTGAAGCCGTAGGCCGCCTGGAACGCCGGCAAGGCATCGGGCCGCTCGACAAATTCTGCCGAGGCAGCGAGCTTGACCTTGCCGCCGGCGCTGACCCAGCGGCCGAAGTCGTCGAGCGACTTCAGCTTCTGCGCTGCGGCGACATCCTTGCGGATCGCGATGGCCCAGGTGTTGTTGGCCGGTGCTGGCGCGAGCCAGACGAGCTTGTGGCGCTCGGCGTCGAGGGCCTTGATGCGCTCGAAGCCGGAGCTGAGCTTCTTCCAGGCCGGGTTCTTTTCGTCGGCATGAAAAAACGCGCCATTGCCGGTGTACTCGGGGTAGAGGTCGATCTCGCCGGCGACCAGCGCACCGCGCACGATCTTGGTATTGCCGAGCTGCAGCTTGTTCTCGGTCTTGACAGCGCCGGCCTCGAGCACCTGCACGATCAGGTTGCCCAGCAACGAACCCTCGGTGTCGATCTTCGAGCCGACGCGTACCGGCTGGGCCTGCACCGTGGCGGCCAGGAACAGGGTCGTGACAACGGCAGCCAAGCCGCTGCGACCGATGGTTATCAAACTCATGCGAGTCTCCTTGACGGGACGATGACGATGGTGTCAGGCAATGGTAGTCGTTGAACGGGCGGGCGCCGTGCATCCGGTTTGGGCTGGGAGTCACTCCCTCGCACTCGCTCGCACTCCCTCGAACGCACGCGCGCAATCCCACACCCGCAAACGCAGCCTCACTCACCCGCGCGGGTGATGCATCGCGTGCAACTGCCGCAGCCGCTCGCGCGCGACATGGGTGTAGATCGTCGTCGTCGAGATGTCGGCGTGGCCGAGCAGCATCTGCACCGCGCGCAGGTCGGCGCCGTGATTCAACAAGTGCGTTGCAAAGGCATGGCGCAGCGTGTGCGGCGACAGAGGGGCATCGATCCCCGCTTTTGCCGCGTGGCGCTTGATCAGGCTCCAGAACATCTGGCGGGTCATCGGGCCGCCGCGCGCGGTGACAAACAGAGCGTCGCTGGCCTGGCCCTTGAGGATCGCCGCGCGGCCGTCGGCGAGATAGCGGCGCAGCCAGGCATGCGCCGGTACGCCAAACGGCACCATGCGCTCTTTTGCGCCCTTGCCGGTGACACGCAGCGCGCCTTCGTTGAGGCCGATGTCCACCGTCTTCATGCCGACGAGCTCGCTCACGCGCAGGCCGCTGGCGTAGATCAGCTCGATCATGGTGCGGTCGCGCAGGCCGAGGGCTGAGTCGACATCGGGCGCGCCGATCAGCGCTTCGACTTGGCGTTCGCTCAGACTTTTTGGCAAGCGCGGCGGTTGCTTCGCACCGAGCAGTTTCAGTGTCGGGTCGGCGGCGACGATTTTCTCGCGCAGCGCCCAGCGAAAGTAGCGCTTGAAGACCGTCAGCCGCCGGTTCGCGGTGGTCGCGCGGCTGGCGGCGTGACGATGAGTCATGTAGCCGAGCAGGTCGGCTTCAAGAGTCTCTTCGATGCCGCAGCCGCGCGCAGCCGCCAGCCATTTTGCATACAGCGCCAGGTCACGCCGGTAGGCGGCCAGGGTCAGCGCCGCGAGGCCGTCCTCGACCCAGATCGCGTCGATAAAACGATCGATCGATTCGTCTGCGGGCTTCAATCGAGGCTGAGTTTTTGCTTGGCGACCACGGTTTTGTAGACCTCGAGTTCGGCCGCCATCTGCGCCGCAAACTGCTCCGGTGTATTGCCGATGATGATCGAGCCGGTATCTTCGATGCGCTTGCGCACGCTGGGGTCTTCGAGCGTCTTCTTTACCGCTGCGGCAACCTTGTCGACGACTTCCTTGGGCACACCCTTGGGCGCGAGCACGCCGTAATACGCCATCCGGTTGACGGCCTCGAGGCCAACTTCCTTGAAGGTCGGCACGTTGGGCAATTGCGCCAGCCGCTGCGGTGCGGCGACGACGATCGGGATCAGGCGGCCGTCCCGGATGAAGGGCAACGCCGAAGGCATGTTGTCGAAGATCACCTGCACCTGCCCGGCGACCGTATCGTTCAGCGCCGGGCCGGCGCCGCGATACGGGATGTGGGCCATGAACAAGCCCGCCAAACTCTTGAACAGTTCGGTCTGCAAGTGCCCGATACCGCCGGTGCCCGAGCTTGCGTAGCTGTATTTGCCGGGGTGCTTTTTCAACTCGGCGATGAAGCCCTTGTAGTCGCGCGCCGGAAACGACGGGTGCACTGCGATCACATTCGGCGTCGCCGCGATATTGATCACCGGCGTGAAATCGACCGCCGGGTTGTAGCCGATCTTCGGATTGATGGCCGGGTTGGCGGCCGTCGTCGATACCGTCGCCATACCCAGCACATGGCCATCGGGCGGCGCCTTGATCATCTCCAGCGCGCCGATCGAGCCACCGCCACCCGCCTTGTTTTCAACGACCACCGTCTGGCCCAGCGAAGCGCCCATCTTTTCACTCACGATGCGCGCGACGATGTCGGTCGTGCCACCCGGCGCAAAGGGCACGATCAGGCGCACCGGCTTGCTCGGGTAGGCCTGCGCGAGCGCGGACATCGGCGCAGCCAGTGGCGCGGCCAAGGCGGCCGCGGCGAACAGTTTCCAGGTCAATCGATGCATGTCGGGGGCACTTTCTCGGTTGAAGGTCAGGGACAGGATTGAAGATCGGATCATGGCGGCACAGTGCGCTCGGCAGCGGCCTTGCGCCGGCCCAGCAGACCGGCCTTGAGCGCCTCGTCGTAGGGCTGTTCGCCGACAAAGGAGCGCAGCAGCGCGGCGTAGAAGTCGTCGCCGGCGATCGGCTCGCCAACGCGCTTGCCGTTGACGACGAGGCTGGTGCCTTGTGCCGGGCCGAAGTCGAGATCGACGATATCGCCCTTGCGCACCTTGGCCAGACCGTCGACCAGGCGCTCAAAGGTCGCGAGGCGATCCACCAGCGCCGGCAACTCGGCGGCGCCGGTATTGCGCGCCACCCCCTTGTGAACGGCCTTGGAAAATTCCACCGCGGCAACTTCCTGCAGCATGTGCAGGCGCATGCGTTTTGGTCCCGGCGTGGCTGCAACCGCGGCCGCCGTCCCGGCCGCCGCGCCGAGGTACAGGCCCGCCGCGTACCCCTTGAGCCAGGCGACCTGGCGCACGCCAGTGCCATTGAGCACGAGGGCGGTGTCAAAGAGGCGCAGGCTGTCGTCGAAGCGTTTGCCTTCGACGACCACCGGCGCGGCAAAGGCCGGCCCAGGCGCGGTCGCGGCAAGCCCGGCAAGCGCAAGCACCAACAGCAGCGCGGCCAGGCAATCGCGGATGGCCAGCGCGGGGCGGCGGGGTGCCTGGTGTTGGATCATGGGGCGCATTGTCGGTGGAGTCGATAAACCTCAACGCCGCCGCGGCCTGCGCCGCCGACCGCTGCCGATCGCCGCGACGAGGCGACGACTGCAGCGCTGGTGCCGCGGCCGGCCAGCGACAACGCAGCCGCGATACTCGGGCGATGCAAGACGCTTGGCTGCTGGTCCCCGATTTTTTGCTCATCGCGCTCGGCTGGCTGATCTGCCGCTACACGGCCCTCAACCGGCCGGTGTGGGACGGCGCCGAGCGGCTGGTCTATTACCTGCTTTTCCCGGCACTGCTGTTCAACGCGATCGTGCGCAACCCGATGCCGGTGAGCACCGCGCTGCCGCTGGTCGCCTGCGCGTGGGCGGTCATCGGCAGCGGCGTGGCGCTGTCTTTTGCGCTGCGTCGATTGCCGGGGGTCGACCAGCACCTGCACGCGTCGGGTGCGCAGACCGCCTTTCGCTTCAATTCTTATGTCGCGCTGGCGCTTGCCGAGCGACTGGCCGGCGCACCCGGCCTGGCCTGGATGGCGCTGCTGATTTCGGTCTGCGTGCCGCTGTGCAACGTCGCTGCCGTGTGGCCGCTGGCGCGTGCCGGCGGCCAGGGGTATCTGCGCGAGTTGTCGCGCAACCCGCTGATCGTGTCGACACTCGCCGGCCTGGGCTGCAACCTGATCGGCATCACGCTGCCCGATGTGGTGTCGACCACCCTCGGGCGCATCGGCGCCGCCGCGCTGCCGCTGGGGCTGATGGCCGTCGGTGCCGGTCTGCAGCTCGGCGCGCTGGCGATGGCGCCGCGGCTGGCCGGCAGCCTGATGTTCATCCGTCACGCGCTGCTGCCGCTGCTCGCCATCGCGCTCGTGGTCGGCTTTGCACTACCGCCGGCGCAGCAGGTCATCGTCGTCGTCTTCGCGGCGATGCCGACCGCGTCGAGCGCTTATGTGCTGGCCACGCGCATGGGCGGGCATGGGCCCTTTGTCGCCGGGTTGGTGACGCTGTCGACGCTGCTGGCGATGCCGGGTTTGCCGCTGGCGATGGCGCTGCTGCGCCGGGTCTCGGCGTCATGAGCAAATGTGGCTCGGCCACTTTACTCATCCCCCTTGAGGGGCGGACGACGTATGTCGTCGGCCTGGGGGCGGGCGTCAGTCGGCGCCTGACAGCGCCCAGTCGATATGCTCGGCGACGAGCGTGTCGGCGCCAGGCCGCGCTTGCGCCAGCGCATCGCGGATCGACGTCGCCAGCGATGCGCCCTGCACGCCATCGGTAACCGCCGCCCGCAACGCATTGCCCAGCCCCACCGCCAGGTTGCGCCGCCAGCGCTGCCAGCCGATGCGGCGGATCGCGCTGCCTTGGGTTCGCTGCAGAAACTCGGGCTCGCTCCAGGCCCACAACTGCAGCAGCGTGGCCTGGTCGAGACCTTCACGCACATCAAAATCCGGCAGCACCGAACGCTGCGCAAATTTGTTCCACGGGCAGGCGGTCTGGCAGTCGTCGCAGCCGTAGATGCGGTTGCCGAGTGCGCGCCGGAATTCAGCCGGGATCGGCCCGTGATGTTCGATCGTCAGGTACGAAATGCAGCGCCGCGCATCGAGCCTGCCTTCAGCGACGATGGCCCGCGTCGGGCAGATATCGATGCAGGCGCGGCAACTGCCGCAATGCGCCTGCACCGGCGCGGTGGCGGGCAGCTCGAAGTCGACAAACAGCTCGCCCAGAAAAAACATCGAGCCCGCTTCGCGGTGCAGTGCGAGCGTATGTTTGCCGCGCCAGCCGATGCCGCTGCGGGTGGCCAGTTCGGCCTCGAGCACCGGCGCCGAATCGGTGAAGACGCGGTGGCCAAAAGGCCCGACCTCATCGGCCAGCCGGTCGGCGAGGATTTGCAGCCGCGCGCGCAAGACCTTGTGATAGTCGCGGCCGCGGGCGTAGACCGAAACCACCGCCTGCTGGGGGTCGGCGGCGCGGCGCTGTTCGGCGTCGATCCAGGCGGCGCTGACCTCACCGTTGCCACCGTTGCCGCCACGATCGCTTTTGTCGCGCGGCAGGTAATCCATGCGCGCGGTAATCACGCTCAGCGTGCCCGGCACCAGTTGTGCCGGCCGCGCACGTTTCATGCCGTGCAGCGCCATGTAGTGCATCGAGCCCTGCCAGCCGGCGTCGAGCCAGGCGCGCAGGCCGGGCTCGGCCGCGACGAGGTCGATCCCGGCGACGCCGATCTGTGAGAATCCCAACTCATGCGCCCACTGCCGCAGCCGACCGACGAGCGGGTCTCCATCCAACCGATGACGCTGGTCCATCCACCGATTCTAGAAACTCAAGCGCTGCGCTGGCCCGACGAAGCCGCCTGCGCCGCTTTTGCGGGTCGTCTGGCGATGCGCTTGGGGACTCCGCCTGCTTTGCACAACGCCTTCGTCGAACTGCACGGCCCGATCGGCGCCGGCAAGACGACGTTTGTTCGCCACCTGCTGCGCGCGCTCGGTGTCAGCGGCCGCATCAAGAGCCCGACCTACGCGGTGGTCGAGCCTTACCAGATCGGCGAACTCGAAATTTCACACTTCGACTTTTACCGCTTCAACGACCCGCGCGAATGGGAAGACGCGGGCTTTCGCGACATCTTCGGCCGCGCGGGTTTGAAGCTCGCCGAATGGCCCGAGCTGGCCGCCGCGGTGCTGCCAGCGGCCGATCTGCGGCTGTCGATTGAAGTGGCGGCTGACGAGGATCGATTGGTCACGGCCACCGCGTTTACACCGGTCGGCCGGGCGCTGCTCGAATGATCTCGCGCCGGCAAGCCATCACCGGCGGCAGCGCCGTGCTGCTGCTCACCGCTGCCGACATCGCCCGCGGCGCGACGATCGTCGCGGTGCGCGTTTGGCCAGCCGCCGAATACACCCGCGTCACGATCGAATCCGACAGCCTGCTCGCCGCGCGCCATTTCATCACCGTCGACGGTGCGCCGCGGCTGGTGGTCGATATCGACGGCCTGGAGTTGAACCTGGCGCTGCGTGAACTCGTCGGCAAGGTGCGCCCAGACGACCCCTTCATCGCCGGCGTGCGTGTCGGCCAGTACCAACCCAAGGTCGTGCGCCTGGTCTTCGACCTGAAGCAGGCGGTGCTGCCGCAGCAGTTCACGCTGGCGCCGGTCGCCGCGTACCAGCAACGTCTGGTGCTGGACCTATACCCCACCGTGGCGCGTGACCCGCTGCTCGCGCTGGTGCGCGAAAAAGAAGCCGCCGAGCAGCAGGTGGCCAAGCAAGCCAAGGATGCGCTGGGCGAGTTGATCGGGCGGGTCGACCGGCCGGCGGCGCCGCCCGCGGTCACGACACCGGCGTCTCGTTCAACAACCGCTGCGCCCGCGACGGCCGCACCGGCGACCATCTCGCCCACGACTCCGCCCACCGCAGCGACCGTCGCCACGCCGCCTGCGGCAGCCGCCGCGGCGCCGGCGCCGACAGCGCAGACAGCGCCAATGGCAACCTCCGCCGAGCCACCACCCACGCTTCAGCAGCGTGTCGACCGGCTGGTCATCGTCGCCATCGACCCCGGCCATGGTGGCGAAGACCCGGGTGCGATCGGCCCCACCGGGCTGCGCGAAAAAGACGTCGTCCTGCAGGTCGCGCTGCAACTGCGCACCAGGCTCAACGCGCTGCCCGGCATGCGCGTGATGATGACCCGCGACGGGGACTTCTTCGTGCCTCTGCACGAGCGTGTCCGCAAGGCGCGCCGCGTGCAGGCGGACCTGTTCGTCTCGATCCATGCCGATGCGTTTTTCAAACCCGAAGCGCGGGGTGCGAGTGTTTTTGCGCTCTCCGACCGCGGCGCCACCAGCGCTGCGGCGCGCTGGATGGCCGAGCGCGAAAACGCTGCCGACGCCGTCGGCGGCGTCAATATCGCGGCCAAGGATCCGCACCTGATGCGCGCCCTGCTCGACATGAGCACCAGCGCGCAAATCAAGGACAGCCTGCGCGTGGGCAACGAGGTGCTGACACGCATCGGACGTGTCGGCCGGCTGCACAAACCGCGCGTCGAGCAGGCTGGCTTTGCAGTGCTCAAGGCACCCGATGTGCCGAGCATCCTGGTCGAGACCGCCTTCATCTCCAACCCCGAAGAAGAGGCGCGCCTGCGCGACCCCGACTACCAGGCGCAGCTGGTCACGGCGCTGGCGCTGGGCATCCAGCGTTATTTCGCAAAGAACCCGCCGCTGGCGCGGCATCGGTCGTTCTGAACACAGCCCGGCGAGCGCGCAGCCGCGCGTTCGAGCATCAAAGCGCGCAGAGTCGGCGCAGTGCTGGCCCGGCTACGTTTGTGGAATTCTTACGCACTGCGCCGGGCCACCCCCGCACCGACTCTGCGAGGTGCGGCGGTGGCGGTCTCACAGCGAACAGAAATAGCCCGTCGGATCGGGATTGGCTGCACTCAAGCCGCCTCGCTTTCACACCGCGCTGCGCCAGGGGGACGGACATTGGCGCGGCCTGCATGCGGAGCGGCTCTCCGACTCGCCACTGATTGCGGTGGCCGCGCCCGCACGCGCGCAGCGGCTGAACCTTCCTCGCCAGCCAGGTCGACGTCACCGTCGCCGCGCCCGCACGCGCGCAGCGGCTGCACCACGCCGGCGCCACCGAGCTGGCCGCCGAACCGCTGTTGAGCTCGGCTGAGATGTGGCAGCGCTGGCTGGCGCTGGTCGGCCACACCCGGGCGGTGCGGCCAGTGGCGACTCTCTTCGACGCCGCGCTGATGATGCAGGCCGCCGAGCAGCGCTGATCGAAGGCCGCCTGGCCCGTTTGCGCGGGCCGGCGCTGCCCGATGCCGAAGCGTACGTGTACTGGTGGGTGTGTCCGCCCGACCTTGTCGATTGGCCGCCGCTGATGGCGCTGCACGATTGGCTGTTCGAGGAGATCGCGGCGTCGGCGCAGGCGCTGCGCGCCCGCGGGTGAGCGCGTCCCCAGGTCAAGGCCCGGTTGAGCTCAAGCAGTCACACAACCACAAGCGCTGGCCGCCCATCTATGATCTACCCTCAACCTGGCACCGGCGAAGGCACACATGTCCCAGCGCGAACGCGAATTTCTCCAGCGCATCACCACCGAACCGGGGAAGTGCGGCGGCAAGCCGTGCATCAGGGGCATGCGCATCCGTGTCGCCGATGTCCTTGAGCTGCTGGCTAACAACGTGTCGCCGCAGCAGATCCTTCAGGACTACCCCGATCTGGAGCCTGAGGACATCCAGGCGAGCTTGCGCTTTGCCGCCGAGCGCACGAATCACGCGCGGCTCGTGGCGTGAATTTCATTGTCGACGCGCAGTTGCCGCCGGCGTTGGCGCGCTGGCTGGCAGTTCGCTTTGGCGTGCACGCCCGCCATGTGCGGGAACTGGGCTTGCGCGATGCCGATGACCGAACGATTCATCGGTACGCGGTCGACAAG
>JAYUSP010000335.1:0-14435 GCA_043755615.1 Betaproteobacteria bacterium | reverse complement strand
TGTCCTTCCTCGAAGACATCGTGCTCGACAGCTCTGGACGCAAGCTCTACGCCAACTTCCGCGGCGCTGGCAACATCGCCGTCTACGACGTCAACACGATGATCGCGCGCGCGTTCAAGACCGACCTGAACTA
This sequence comes from Betaproteobacteria bacterium, assembly GCA_043755615.1. Classification (GTDB taxonomy): domain Bacteria; phylum Pseudomonadota; class Gammaproteobacteria; order Burkholderiales; family Burkholderiaceae_C; genus Rubrivivax. The sequence goes on along the minus strand of JAYUSP010000335.1, from coordinate 14,302 downwards.
CGCCGGCCCGATCAAGTGGAACAAGTACGGCCTCGACCACGCCTGGGCCGACTTTGCCGAAGGCGTGCCGGCCGCCGAAGCGCCCGAACCCGGCAAACCGCCCAATCCGTATACCAACGCCGGCCGGCCGGTGGAGATCGACGATCGCCGCATCAACCGGCAGCCGATCGACCTGCCGCACCACACACGCGGCTTCACGATCCAGACCTCGCCGGTGCTGACGCTGATCAACCCGTCGGGCGCGGTCGACACCGACGCCGGCGGCACCGAGGCCCTGAAGTTCGAATGGGAAGTCGACTACGACCTGCTCGGCGGCAATCCCAACGACACCTGGACGACACGCCTGTACGTGAGCTCGCTCAACCCCGGCGCCGGCCTCTGGCCGGATGACGACTGGCGCGAGCGTCCCGAAGACGGCATCGTCACATCACTGTTTGGCGTTGACTATGACGACCCCAACCTGGCCGACGATGCTGACACCAACCCCGGCCGCATCATCACCGCGCCGCTGGACTTGAAGATCGGCCACAAGTACATCGTCACCATCACCGCGCAGGGCGACCTGCACGACAAGAAAAAATGGGTCGACCAGGGCCCCAACACTTCGGGCAACAAAAAGACCACCGTCGTCGAGATCCACCACAGCCTGCGCAAGGCCCTCACCGCCGGGCAGACCTACCACTGGGGCGTGGATCTGCTGCGTGACACCAAGAGCGTAGACATCTCTGAAGCGGGCACGTTCCAGTCCGCGCCGGTGACGGCGACCGCGGCGTTCAGCTCGGTCAGCGTGCTGACCCACGGCTTCCAGCTCAACTTGCTGTCGTCGTTCTTCGACAACGGGCAGTTCCAGCAGCCGGGTGCCTTCATGGCGATGGCGCAGTTGATCGTCCAGGCCTCCGGCGGCGGCGTGATCCTGTCCTACGACAAGCTCAGCGGCCAATGGGTCGACCTGGCCACGCTGAAGACCGGGGCCGCGGCATTGAGCGGCGCGGCGGGCAAGGCTGTGGTGCTGGTCTCCGACTGGTACGTCGAGTCCGACATCAGCGACTCGGGCTTTGCCGAGGCCGCTGCCGATGCGCTGTACGCATCGATCGTCGATCTGGACACGATGGTTGGCGGGGGCTTTGTCGCCCCCGGTGGGCCCGGCCCGGCGAGCTACACCAAGGGCAGCCTGCTGCAGTCACCGCTGCACTTCATCGGCCACAGCCGTGGCACGGTGGTCAACAGCGAAATCATCCAGCGCCTGGGCTTCTACAAAGTCGTCGAGTCCGGCATCCACATGACGACGCTGGACCCGCATGACTTTGACCAGCGCTCGCTGAATATCCAGCTTGAAGACCTGCTCAAGTCGATCAAGGACATCGGCGACAAGTTGCAGACCGGCGCCATCGTCGGCGGCGTGGTGGCGTTTTTCACAGGCTCATGGGCCGCCATCCCGCCGCTGATCCGCGTCTACAACATCATCGGCAAGATCACCGCCGGCATCGAAAAGAGCCTGAATACAGCGCATACGCTGGGCATCGCGCTGAATATTCCTTATGGCGACTTCAAGGACCCGAATGTCCAGGTCTGGAGCAATGTCGACTTCGCCGACAACTACTACCAGACCGGCGCCGCAGCCGAAGGCACCACGGCCACGCCTAACGGCCGCCCGCTCGACCCGAAGCCCGCCAAAGCGGCCGAGCTTGGCAAGCCGGTGGTCTTCAACCACTTTGCGTCGACGGCCGATATCGACCTGCTGCTGGGCAACGACAAGCCGGCAGAGAGCATCGCCGGCTTCGGCTTCGACGATTTCAATCTTCCGCTGCTCGGCAAGACCGGCGTCGGCGGCCCGCACAGCCGTGTGTGGCAGTGGTACGCCGGCACCATCGACACCGGCATCCTTGAGTTCGAGGACATGCCGATCTGGCGCAACAAGGGCGACGAGGGCCTGGCCACCGAAGTGCTCGGCTTCTTGCCGCTGACCACGACCTACAGCACCAAGCCCTGGTATTCGAGCGACCCGTACAAGATCGTGCTTAGCGCCGCGGACCGCAACACCTACCCGCAAAAACCGCACGACAGCAAGCTCGACATCACCGAAGGCATCACCAACGGCTGGTACTTCAGCGCCGCCGGTGGTGGCAAGGACTACCGCCCCGAGCGCAACGCCGCGGCGGCCAAGAAGGTCGCCGTGACCGAGGACAACAGCGAAGTCACCGCGCCCAAGGAAAGCGCGGCGCCCACGGTCTTCAACGGCGACTTCGAAAGTGGGCTGCGCCAGTCGCTGTACGCCCGCATCACCGATGCCGACGACAAATACCGCTTCCCGCTGTCGTATGAATTGCCGGGTTGGTCGTTCCACGGCGGCGAGGGTTATCGCCTGAAGACCGGCTTCGATACCGGCATCGCCGGCATCACGTTGCCGAACTTCGATTTCACCGGCCTGTTTGTCGTCGAGACCGACTTCAAGACCGTCGGGCTCGAGGTCATGAAGAAGTTCTTCGAGTGGGGTGCCGGCAAGCTGCTCGACATCCTGGGTGCGCATTTGAAGTTCAAGCTCATCGGCCTGCCCAAGCCGCCGGGCACCCCGTTTGCGCCGGAGACGAGCAAGCCCGGCTATTCGGACATGTACGAAAAACACTGGAGCAACAGCACCCTGGTCACCGAGGCGCTGTCGTTCAGCGGCAAGGTGTTCGATCTGTTCAAGTCGGTCTACGATTTGCTCGGCGGCCCGTCGGTGGGCGACTTCGTGCCCGACAGTTTTGAAGACTGGCTGGGCAGCTTCTTCCAGTACGACCCCGAGAAAAAGGGCGTCGTCCCGACCTCGGTGGACGGCTTCAAGAAGTGGCTGCTCGGTGTCGCCGAACAGAACCTGAAAGACCTCGTCAAGCCGACCAGCGACTACGCCTTGTTCATGGGCGGCGGCGATGTGCTGCGTGATGTGCTCTACATCGCCGTCGAGGCCTTGCTCGGCCCGGTTGGCAAGGGCCTGACCGACAAGCTCTTCAACGCTGCGCTCGAGTTCGACACCATCACCCACAACCGGCTGCTGGTGCCGGTCGACAAGCCTTATCTCGCGTTCGAGATCTTCGCGCCCTTCCTGTTCACCAACAACGGCAAGATCAAGGTCGAGTTCAACGGGGCCGGCTCGGATACTGGATTCGACCCGGTGCCGGTGGATGTCAAGCTCAATCACACCGGTTTCCTGTCCAACCACACCTACTTCATGGAGGTACCGGCGGAGTGGCGCGGCAAGCTCGGCACGTTGTCGCTGACCAAGTCCAAGGAGCTGAAAGAGGCCAACACCTTCTTGCCGTTCTCGACCGACGACCAGTCGCTCGACCCGTCGTTCGACCCGGCCGGCAGCTTCAGTCAGCTGATGTTCATCGACGACATCCGCTTCACCGACAGCTACATCCAGGTCGACCTCAGCGCCAACAGCGTCAACGAGTTCACCGACACGGTGACTGCGACGCTCACCGTGGTCGGCCCGCTGGACCCGACCAAGGCGACCATCGTCACGCTCGATTGGGAAGACGGTGTGTCATCGATCGTCGCTGCGACCATTGCGCCCGGCGCGTCGAGCACGACGCTGACCCATGTCTACCGCGACGACAACCCGACCTTCACGCCGCAGGATCTGAAGAACCTGAGCGTCACGTCGAACAACACCGTGGCTGGCGGCAAGGCCGAGCTGACGGTGAAAAACGTGGTGCCGACGATCGAGACCTTTGACCTCGATGTCTACGAAATTGACGAGGGCGACGAAGTCAACGCGACAGCGGTCTTCAGCGACGCCAGCCCGGAAGACACCTATACGGTGACGATCGATTGGGGGGACGACAGCGCCGACACCGTGGTCCAGGTCGAGGCCGGCGACGAAGAAGGCACGGTCGACGAAAAACACACCTTCGAGGACGACCACCCGCAGACCGGCACCGCGCAAGACACGCTGACCGTGAAGCTGCGTGTCGAGGACGACGACACCGGGCGCACCGAGAAGACCCGCACCATCGTCGTCAAGAATGTCGCGCCCACCTTCAACAGCCTGACGCTCGACAAGAGCGAGGTTGACGAAGGCGACGATGTCAAGCTCACCGGTAATTTCACCGACCCCGGCAAACGCGACACCTTCACGATCGATGTCGATTGGGGCGACGGCAAGGTCGTGACCTACGCGCTGACCGACGTCGGCTCATTCTCGGGCACCACCGGCAGCTTCAATATCGTCAAAACGATTCTTGATGACGACCCCGATACGGGCACGCCGAGCGACGACCTGACGGTTACCGTCACGCTGCGTGACGACGATACCGGCGAGGCCGAGCAGACGCTGAACCTGACGGTGAACAACGTCGAACCCGAGTTCGGCACCGTCACGGCAGCCGCCAACCCGAGCGAGGAGGGCGACGAGGTCACGCTGACCGGCGCATTCACCGATGACGGCATCAAGGACACCTTCGATATCGAGGTCGACTGGGGCGATGGCAGCGCTGTCGAGACCTTCGCCATCGATGTGGTCGGCACGTTCAACGAGGGCGACGGCACTTTCGAGCTGAAGCACACCTACAAGGACGACGAAGCGCCCGGCGAGGACGACCTCTACACCATCAAATACAAGCTCATCGACGACGATACCGGCGAGGTCGAAGACGAGCAGGAAATCGAGGTCAAGAACGCCAAGCCCGAGATCAAGAACCTTGAGGTCGACGACGAGGTTGACGAAGGGGACTCGGTGACCTTGAGCTTCGATGTCGAAGACAAGGGCGTAGACGACGAGATCACGATCGAGATCGACTGGGGCGATGGCACGGTCGAGTCCCTGACTGGCCTGGGCACCGCGCCGTTCAGCTATTCGCGCTCGCATGTCTACGTCGACGACGACCCGACCGGCACGCCCAGCGACCCGGCAAAGATCAAGATCAAGGTCACCGACGACGATGATGAGTTTGCCGAAGCCGAGGCGACGTTGACGGTGAACAACGTCGAACCCGAGAACCTCGACCTCGGCGGCGACCAGGTTGTGGCTTTTGGTGACGTCACGGTGGTCAGTGCGTTGTTCGACGACGTCGGCGTGCTCGATACCCACACCTACGCGTGGACGGTCACCGACCCCGACGGCGCATCGTTCACGAGCAGCGGCACGGCAGTGCCGGTGCGCACCAACAAGGTCGGCGTCTGGACCGTGGCCCTGGTCGTCGAAGACGACGATACCGGCCAGGCCGACACCTCGATCTCGCTCGTCGTCGAAGACGGCGCGGTGACGATCCAGGCCGACCCGACGGTCGAAGAAAACCGCGACCTGACGGCGGTCTTCACGGTCAATGTGCCGCAGGCGCCAGCGGTGACGACGCAGCTCACCGTGACCTGGGGCGACGGCCAGAGCCAGGTCGTGCCGATGGCCGCCGGCCAGACCTCGGTGACGTTGACGCACCGCTATGTCGATGACAACCCGAGCGGCACGGCGCAGGACCCGAAGGCGATCACCGCCCGGTCGACTGCGGTCACCGGCGTCGGCGCCACGGTCACCACGGTGCTGAATGTCGCGCCGACGTTGAACGGCCTGCGCCTGAGCGACAACGATATCGACGAAGGCGCCACCATCACGCTGAGCGGCAGCATCGCCGACCAGAGCCCGAATGACCGCTTCACGCTGGTCATCGACTGGGGCGACGGTAACGTCACCACCAAGTCGCTGACCGGCGCCGGCAACGTCGCGATCAACGAGACCCATCGCTGGCGCGACGACAACCCGACCGCCACGCCGATCGATCTGAGCACGGTGCGGGTCACCGTCACCGACGACGATCTCGGGGCGGTCACCGAAAACCTGGCCCTGACGGTGCGCAATCTGGCGCCGGTGCTGGGCAGCCTGCGGCTCGGGCAGGCACAAATCCGCGAAGGCGAACGCGCCACCATCATCGGCAACTTCACCGACGCCGGCCTGGGCGACACCTTCACGCTCGAAGTCGACTGGGGTGACGGCCTGTTGATGTCGATGCCGCTGACATCGGTCGGCAGTTTCAGCAACGGCGTCGGCCAGTTCACGCTCGCTCGCCTGTTCAGCGACGACAACCCGACTGCGACGCCAGTGGACTTTGCCGCGCTGCGCGTGAAGGTCATCGACGACGACGGCGGCAGCGTGCTCGGCAACCTGCGCCAGCGTGTCGACAACGTCGCACCGACCTTCGGCGCCGTGACGCTGTCGTCGGCGACGATTCGCGAAGGCGATACGGTCTCCATCACCGGCAACTTCAACGACCCGGGCTTGAGCGACACCTTCACGCTCGAGGTCGACTGGGGCGACGGTCAGGTGCAGACTTATGCGCTGGCCTCGGTTGGCAGCTTTGCTGCCGGCGCCGGGCAGTTCACGGTGTCGCACCGCTATGAAGACGACCATCCGTCCAGTGGCACGTCGTCGGACTCGATGTCGATCCGCGTGCGGGTGCGTGACGACGATAGCGGCCAGGCCACGACCAACCTCGCGCTGCGTGTGAACGACATCGCGCCGACTCTGAGCAACGTCGCGCTGTCGAGTGCGGCGATCAATGAAAACCAGTCGGTCACCTTGAGCTTCAACATCACCGACGCCAGCGCCCGCGATACCTTCACCGTACTTGTCGACTGGCAAGACGGCCAGGTCACGAGCGAAACCCTGGGCGCCGGGCCGCACAGCCGCAGCTACAACCACCTCTATCGCGACGACAATCCGAGCGGCACGCCGAGCGATCGCAAGCCGATCCTGATCACTGTCAGCGACGACGACACGCTGGCCACGAGTGCGACCGCAGCCGTGACGATCAACAACGTCGCGCCGGCCAACCTCGACCTCGGTGGCAACCGCGCCGCGATCGTTGGCACCCTGGTGCCGCTGCGCCTGGCTTTCACCGATGCCGGCCCGGACGACACGCACAATTTCCTGTGGACGGTGCGCAAGCCCGACGGCAGCCTGGTGGCGACTGCGGGTGCGCTGCCCACCTTCGGCCTGCGCCCGACGGAGGCCGGCGAGTGGACGGTCACCGTCAAGGCCACCGACGACGACACCGGCTCTGCCGAAACGACGGTGCGCATCACCGCGCTGGCCGATACCGTGCTCACGCCTTTACCAGAAGGCTCTACCGTGCCCTGGGACATCAGCGTGAGCGGCGATGTCAGCCGCGGCAACCTGTTCCTGAAAGTGAACTGGGACGACGGCACGCTGCAGCGGGTGGCGGTCAACAACAACCTGATGGCCTTGACACACACCTACCTTGATGACAAGGCGGTGGGCCTGCTCGACCGCTATGTCGCCTCGGCGCAGTTGGTCGACAACAACAGCGGCCAGGATGTCGATGTCGGTGGTTTGCTGACCAAGCTCTGGTTCATCGACAACGTCAACCCCGACCCTTCAATCGTGCAACGTTCACTGGGCGGTGGTGCGGTTGAATTCACCGGCACCATCACCGACCCGGGGCTGCTCGACACCCACACCGTGCGCTGGACCTTCAGCGACGGCAGTGCGCCCGTGACCGGCACGCTCAACGTCACGCGCACCTTTGCCGGCCCGGCCACAGCCACCTTGACCGTCACCGACGACGACCTCGGTGTCGGCGCCGAGACGGTTGTGGTCAGCAACCCGGTCACCGGCATCGCCGGCACGCAGCTTGCCGGCAGCAGCCGCCTGGGCAGCGTCGACGGCCTGGTGGATTTGACGGCCGCGGTGGTCGCGCTGTGGCGTGAAGCCGGCGCCGATGTGGCCGCGCTCGGGCAGGTGCGGCTTGAGCTGGCCAACCTCGACGGCGCCTTGCTGGCACAGACTGAGGGCGGCGCTGGCAACGTCACCGTGGTCACTGTCGACGTCGATGCGGCCGGCCTGGGCTGGTTTGTCGACCCGACACCGACGCAGGGTGAAGAATTTGTGCTCACCAGCGGCGTGCTTGCCGCGCGGTCCGGCCTGGCCAAGGGCGTGGACCTGGTCACCGTGCTCGCCCACGAACTCGGGCATGTGCTCGGGCTGGCGCACCCGGCCTCTGGCCGCGGTGTCGGCAGCGTGATGTCGTCCTACCTCGTGGCCGGCGAACGCCGCCTGCCGAATGCCGCCGATCTCGGCCGCACCACCACGACGGCCACTGCGGCCACGCCGAGCACCGGTCTGCTGGCGCTGACCGGCACTGGCATCAGCAATGGCCGCTTCGATATCGGCAACCTGGGCGACCCGCTGTTCGGCTGGTCGGCCATCGGCGCCTTTGCGGTCGAAGACGGCGCCGGGGTGCTGCGTGAAACGGGCACCGTGATGTCGGGCCTGAGCCAGACCTTCCTGGTGCCGCAGGGCGCGGTATCGCTGAACTTCACGCTGCGCAATCTCGATCTGCTGGCCAATCTTTCCGGCCCGGCGGACGCCTTTGAAGTCGCGCTGCTCGACGCCGACGAGGCGCCCACGCTGGCGGGCAGCGCGCCGCTGAACGGCACCGATGCGCTGCTCAATGTGCAGAGCAATGGGCAGGCCTTTGCATCCGGCGCGGTCACGGTGAGTGGCCTGGCCAATCGCAACGGTGGCACGCTCGACATGAGCGGCGCCATCACGGTGTCGATCGCCCTTGCCGACGTCACGGCCGGCACCCTGGCCACGTTGTACTTCGACCTGCTCGGCATGGGCACGCTGGCCAGCTCGGTGCGCATCGACGACGTTCGTTTTGTGACCACTGGCGTGAATACCGCGCCTCTGGCGCAGGGCGACAGCGTCGCGCTCGACGAAGACCAGTCGGCCACGGTATCTGTGCTCGGCAACGACCTCGACCTCGAAGGCGATGCGCTCGCTGCGGCCGTCGTCACCAGCCCGGCCCACGGCACGCTGCTGGCGCTGCCGGGTGGGCAGTTCAGCTACACGCCGCAGGCCGATTACTTTGGCCCGGACAGCTTCACCTACCGCGTCAACGATGGTGTCTTCGACTCCAACACCGCCACCGTGAGCATCACGGTGCGGCCGGTTAACGACCGGCCGGTGGCGCAGAGCGATGCTGCGCAGACACCTGAGGACACCGCCGTTACCTTCGATCTGCGCGGCAACGACAGCGATATCGACGGCACGCTGCTGGTGGTGCAGTTTGTCGCCGCCCCGGCGCAGGGCAGCGTGCTGCTCAACGCCGATGGCAGCGTGACCTACACACCCAGCGCCAACTACTCGGGCCCGGACAGCTTCAGCTACCGTGTCAGTGACGGCGTCGCGTTGTCCGACACGGTGACCGTAAGCTTGACCGTGACGCCGGTCAACGACGCGCCGCAGGCCGCGGCCGACGTGATCGCGCTACTCGAGGACGGCAGTGCGACCTTCGAAGTCCGCGCCAACGACAGCGATGTCGAAGGCGACACGCTGGCGGCACCCGTGGTCGTCAGCGGGCCGGCCAACGGCGTGCTCACGCTCAACGCCGACGGCAGCATCGGCTACGCACCGCGGGCCGATTTTTCCGGCCTCGACACGTTCACCTATCAGGTCAGCGACGGCAATGCGCTGTCGAACCTGGCGACGGTGACGCTCAACGTCGCGGCCGTGAACGACCTGCCGCAGCCGCAGCCCGATGTCGTGCAGACTCCTGAGGACACGGCCATCAGCTTCGATGTGCGCGGCAACGATGTGGATGTCGATGGTGACCTGCTGACGGTGCAGATCGTCGCTTCGCCGGCCCACGGCAGCGTTGCCGTCAACGGCGACGGCACCGTCACGTACACACCAGCGGCCAACTACTTCGGCACCGACAGCTTCAGCTACGCGGTGGCTGACGGCGCGGTCGGCCCGTTTAACAACCCACAGGTGCCGGTGAGCATCACCGTCACGCCGGTCAACGACATACCGGTGGCGCGTGCTGACAGCGCGACGGTCGTCGAGGATGGCAGCGTCGGCTTCGACCTTCGCGCCAACGACAGCGATGTCGAAGGCACGACGCTGGGCACCTTGATCGATGCCGGCCCGTTGAATGGCACGCTGGTGAAAAACGCCGACGGCAGCTTCACCTACACGCCCAACGCCAACTTCAACGGCAGCGATCGGGTCGTGTATCGCGCCACCGACGGTGAGGCGGCCAGCGCCGCCGCAGAGCTGCTGATCACCGTGAGTTCGGTCAACGACGCGCCGACTGCCGCGGATGCGGTGGTCACGCTGGCCGAGGATGCAGCGCGCGTGCTGCTCGCTACGGACTTCGGTTTTGCCGACCTGGCCGATACGCCCACCAACACGCTGCTCGAGCTGCTCATCACCCGGCTGCCGACGCAGGGGCGCCTGCAACTTGGCGGCGTGGATATCGCTGTGCCGCGTGCGGTCAGTGCCGCCGACGTCAACGCCGGGCTGTTGCGCTTTGTTCCCGCGGCCGATGCCAACGGCGCGGCTTACGCGAACATGGCGTTCCGCGTCCGCGACAGCGGCGGCGTCGCGGCCGGTGGTGCCGACACGTCGCCGGTGGAGTCGACCCTGGTCTTCGATGTGCTGCCGGTCAACGATGCGCCGCAGATCCGGCCGCTCGACGACGTCCGCGTCGGCGAAGGTGACATCGTCACGCTCACGATGGCGGTCACCGATATCGATTCACCGCCGCCATTTGCCTTTGCCATCGAACAAGGCCCGGCCGGTGCCACGATCGACACCAACGGCCGCCTGCGCTGGCGCGCCAGCGATGGCGACCGCGACTACAACTTCGCGATCCGCGCCACCGACAGCGCCGGCGCGTCCGACGTCACGCGCTTCACGGTGCGCGTGACCAATGTCGGCCCGACGGTGCTCATCAGCGGCGCGCTGACCACCCGCGTCGGCGACCGCTACGAAGTGGCGCTGGCACATGCCGACGCCGGCGGCGACCCGGTGTTGTCGTGGTTCATCGACTGGGGCGATGGCTCGACCGACCCGCTGGTGCCGGGCGCGACCCGCGCCACGCACATCTATTCGCGGCCGGCCGATCAGCTGGCGATCCGTGTCACGGTGATCGACCAGGACGGCAACTGGCGCATCTTCGCGCCGTACACCTTGACCGTGAACGCGGCAACCAACCGCGGCGTGATCTCCAAGTTGATCCCGGCCAGCGCCGAGCTGCCGGTGGTGCCGCCGGTCAGGGCGCCGGCACCCGGCGCAACGGGATTTGGCATCGAGCTGTCGGTGGCCCAGGTCGGCCAGACGGCGCACCCGTTCTCGCAGGCGATTGCGTTGGCCACGGTCGAAAGCCTGCCGACGACGATCAATTTGCCGCCCGGCCCGATCACCGCCGAGGCGATGGCCGCGTTGATTGAAAGCGCGCCGACGGCGGGTGGCCAGCCCGCCACGCTGCATGTGCGCTCGGCCGTGGCCACCGGCGGTGGCCTGCGCATCCGCTTCAGCCAGGGCCTGGATATCGACCGCCTCGTGCGCGGCACGCCGGCCGGCGAACCGCTGCGGCCGGTGGATGTTTTTGTGCTGCGCAACGGCGCCCCGGTGCGCGGCCAGATCGTGATCGACCCCGATGGCGGCGGTTTTGTCTTCGTGCCCGAAGGCGGCCTGCTGCTCGACGGCGACTACTCGCTGGTGCTGCATACCGCCAACGGCAGCTTCGCCACCTCCACCGGCCAGGTGCTCGACGGTGACCACGACGGCCGCCCGGGTGGCGACTTCAAAGCCCGCTTCAATGTGCAGCGGCCGCAGGTCGTGGGCAGTGCCGCGGGCGCCCCGGCATCCGGCGACACCGGGCTGCCTTGGGCCGATGTCGATGCGGCAGCGGGCAGCAGCTGGTCGGTCCTGGGGGGTCTCGGCGGTGCGGCGACGCTGATGACGAGCTTTGGCCCCTGGGGCGCGCCGGCACGGCGTCGGCGCGGCGCCTTGAATGCCCGCCCGGGCCCGCGCCCGGGCGCGAATGCCAAGGACGCCGCCGCAGGCGACGTGGCGGCGCCGGTCACGGTGCGCATGGACGGTGTCGGCTTCGGCATCGAGTCGCCGAGCGCGACGGCCACCACCGCGCCAGGGTGGCTCGCTGCCTGGGTCGACCGCAGCGCTGCCGAGCCGGTGGCCAACCGGTGGAGCATCAGGCTTTGACCGGGGTCGTCTGCGTTTGGCGATGCGGCATCATTGGCCGCAGCACCAGCACATCCCAAGATTCCGTGGAGAACTGTTAATGAAGCGTACGACGACAAGAAAAAACGCAGAGCGGGCACCCGCCCTGGCGTGCTGGCGACACACAACCGTCGCCGCTGCGCTGGTCTGGTTGATTGCGCCTGCGGGGGCGGCGAGCCTGGGCGAGATCTACGACCTGGCGCGGGCCTCCGATGCCCAGTTCGCCGCGGCCAAGGCCGCGGTCGTGGCCGGGCGTGAGAAAGTCGCCCAGGGCCGCGCCGGCCTGCTGCCCACGATCACGCTGGCGGGCAACTGGCGCAAGGCGCATGACCGATCGAACGACAGCAACATCATCGGCAGCGGTTCGGCCGATGACCTGTCGGTGGTGCGCAACTACGACTCGAACTCGATGTCGGCCAACCTGACGCAGCCGCTGCTCCGCCGCGTCAACGTCGAAACCTACGCGCAGGCCGAGTTGCAGGCGCTGTTGGCCGAGCAACAGCTCAAGGTGGCCGAGCAGGAACTGCTGTTGCGCGTGGCCCGCGGCTATTTTGAAGTCCTGCAGGCGCAGGATGCACTGGGCAGCGTGACAGCCCAAAAGGGCGCGTTCGCGCAACAGCTCGCGCAGGCGCGGCGCAGTTTCGAAGTCGGCCTGGCGCCGATCACCGACGTCAACGAAGCGCAGTCGCGCCACGACTTGACGGTGGCGCAGGAGATCGCCGCGCGCAACGATCTCGAACTCAAGCGCCGCACGCTGGAAAAGTCGATCGACCAGGACTTGCCGCCGCTGTCGCTGCTCGACGAGCAGGCCGCGATCGACCTCATTGGCGAGGGCCACTTGAAGGCCCTGGTCGATCGCGCTCCCGAAGACTCCCTGCAGGTCGCGCTGGGCCTGACCGCCGAGCAGATTGCGCGCCGCGAGGTCAGCCGGCAGGACGCAGCGCACCTGCCCACCGTCGACCTGGTGCTCAACTACAACGAAAACCGCAACGGCACGTTTGGCACCACCGGACGGCCGTCGAACCTGCGTTCGAGCACGATCGGCATCGACGTTTCTTTTGGCGTCTACCAAGGCGGCGTGGTGCTGTCGCGCACCCGCGAGGCGCTGGCCAACCTGGAGCGCGCGCAGCAGGAGCTGCTCAATGCACGCCGCCAGGCGCGGCTCGATTCGCGCCAGGCCTACCTCGGTGTGCAATCGGGCAGTGCGCTGCACACCGCGCTGCGCCAGGCTTTGAGTTCGAGCGAAACCCAAGTGCGATCGACGCGCCGCGGTTTTGAAGTCGGTGTGCGCACACGGGTCGACGTGCTCAACGCCGAGCAGCAGCTCTACGCCACGAAAAAAGATCTTGCGGCGTCGCGCTACCAGACCCTGGTGGCGGGTTTGCAGCTCAAGGCCGCTGCCGGCGTGCTCACCGAATTTGACCTGCGCGCGCTCGACCGGCTGCTCAAGCCGCAGTAAAAAAGTCACGCCGGCGCGTGTTTGTGCGGCGCAACGCCGCGTTCGTGGGCTTTCGCGCAGCGCGGCGTGCGGGCTAAGGTCGGCGGCTGGGGATTGCCAAGATCGGGACTGATGGCTGCCGTGTCCGCGTCGTTTTCTGAAACCATCGCCGCCCAGGCATGGCGCTCGCTTGGCCAGGCCGCTACCGCCGAGCAGCTTTGTGCTGCGTGGCTTGAGGTGCTGGTCAACGCGCTCGTGCAAGGGCGTGCCGGGCTGGTGCTGTTGGCCCAGCCCGATGGCAGTTTTGCGCCCGTGGCGGCGCTGCCCGCCGAACGGGACCTGAGTTATTTGTCAGAGATCGCGACCGAAGCGCTGCGCAGCCGCGAAGGTGTCGTGCGCAGCGACGAACTCGGCCACTCGCGGCTGGCGTATCCGCTGGAGCTGCGTGACGCGCTGGCCGGTGCGGTGGTGCTCGACCTCGGCCCGGCCGACGCTGCGGCGCTGGAGCGCGCCTTGCGCCTGACCCACTGGGGCGCCGGCTGGTTGCTCGACCTGCTGCGCCAGCGTGAATCGGGCCAGGCGCTGGCCAGCCTGCAGCAAGGCCGCTTTGTGCTCGACACGCTGCTCGCGCTGCAAAACGAACGCAGCGAAAGAGAGGCTGCGCTGGCGCTCGTGAACCGTGTCGCGCGAGAGTTTGGCTGCCACCAGGTTCAGCTCGCGGTGTCGCGGGGCGGCAAGACGCTGAAGACCCTGGCGCTGTCACATGCCGCCGTGTTTGACGAGCGCGCCGGCGCAGTGAACCTGGCCGCGCAGGCGATGCACGAGGCTTTTGACCAGCG
>JAYUSP010000334.1:0-4462 GCA_043755615.1 Betaproteobacteria bacterium | reverse complement strand
TGTAGGTGCCGCGCGCGCCCAGCGCCAGCGCCTTGACGACATCCTGCCCCGAGCGGATGCCGCCGTCCATGTGCACCTCGATCCGATTGCCGACTGCGGCCACCACCGCGGGCAGGGCCTCGATGCTCGACTGCGCACCATCGAGCTGGCGCCCGCCGTGGTTGCTGACGATCAGTGCATCGGCGCCGGAGTCGACTGCAAGGCGTGCGTCATCGACATCCTGGATGCCTTTGAGAATGAGCTTGCCGCCCCAGCGTTTTTTGATCCATTCGACATCGCCCCAGTTCAGGCGCGGGTCGAACTGCTGCCCTGCCCACGCCGACAGCGAGCCCATGTTTTCGACACCCTTGACATGGCCGACGATGTTGCCGAAGTTGTGCCGCCGCGTGCCGAGCATGCTTAAGCACCAGCGCGGCTTGGTCATCATGTTGAGGATGTTCGCGACGGTCAGTTTTGGCGGCGCCGACAAGCCGTTTTTCAGGTCCTTGTGGCGCTGGCCGAGGATCTGCAAATCCAGTGTCAGCACCAGCGCGCCGCAGTTCGCCGCCTTGGCGCGGTCGATCAGGCGCTCGATGAAATCGCGGTCGCGCATCACATAGAGCTGAAACCAGAACGGCGCCTTCGTATGCGCGGCGATATCCTCGATCGAGCAGATACTCATCGTCGACAGCGTGAAAGGCACGCCGAATTTTTCAGCCGCCTGCGCGGCGAGGATCTCGCCATCGGCATGCTGCATGCCGGTCAGGCCGGTGGGCGCAATCGCGACCGGCATCGCGACATCCACGCCGACCATCTTGGCGGCGGTGCTGCGGCCTTCCATGTTCACCGCAACACGCTGGCGGAACTTGATTTTCTGGAAGTCGGCCGCGTTGGCGCGGTAGGTGCTTTCGGTCCACGAGCCCGAGTCGGCGTAATCGTAGAACATGCGCGGCACGCGCTTTTGCGCCAGCAGGCGCAATTCTTCGATGTGGGTGATGACGGTCATGGGGCAAGCTATTCGTAGCGGTTTGTCGGCGGCGTGACGGTGCTGCGCGTGCGCGGGCTGAAATTCAGCTTCAGCTCAGTGCGTGCCGCGTTGGCCGCGACTTGTGCGCGCGCCGCGGTCTGTTCGCTCAGTTGCTCGGGGTGCCAGAGGCGGATCTCGGCCTGGCCGTCGGGTACGTTGTGGATCGTTGCGCGGCCGGCGCTGTCGGTCACCGCGACATGCGGCGTCACGCTGACGACCAGGTGGCCGCGCATCGAGCCGTGCAGATGGCAGCCCAGCGCGACGATGCCGGGCTGGTCGAACTTGACCTCGGCACTGGACTCGATACCGCCCTTGGCGCCGGCCATGCGGAACTCGAAAGTCCTGGCCGGTGCGACGTTGCCCAGCGGCCCGCCGGCCAGCGAGCGCACATGGTGGTCGTAGCGGTCCTTGTTGACAAAACGCACCGTACCACCGAGCGGCACCACGGTCACGAAGGGCGTGAAGCGGATGTCCTTCTGCTCGATGACGGTGGCTTCAGCGGGTGCGGCCATCGGCACCGTCGAGCCTGGCTGCACCATCACGGCCACGTCGGCGGCCGGCCGGCCGTCGGGGCCGGTGACGATCACTTGCAGCGTTGCGGCCGACACGCTGCTGGTCGCTGCGGCGATGACCAGGGTGGTGACGATGGCCATGCGGCGGCGGTGGTGGTGCTGGCGATGGTGGTGCGGCTTCATGGCTCGCATGATAGGGGCGATGGGCGCCCGGGCATGTCAGCGCGCACCTCGGGTCACACCGCGGCGCGCGGCGCCCGCGTCAGCGACCCTGCCCGCACGCCGAGCAGGCGCAGCCGCCGGGTCAGGTCGATACGCTTCAGGCAGGCCCCTGCGGCTTTTCTGATGGCCGCAAATTCCGATGTCGCCAGTGGCAGCGTCAAGTCGCGCGTGACGGTCTTGAAATCCTCGAAGCGCAGCTTGATGCCGATCGTGCGGCCGAGGTAGCCCTTGCGTTGCAAGTCCAGCGCGACCTGCTCGCAGAGCTGGGTGAAAACGGCGGTCAGCTCGGCCTTGTCGCGCACCGCATGCAGGTCGCGGTCGAAAGTCGTTTCGCGGCTCATCGAGACCGGCTCGCTGTGCGTGACCACCGGCCGGTCATCGCGGCCATGCGCGGCGTCGTCGAGCCAGCCGCCGTAGGCGCGGCCGAAGCGTTCGATCAATAAGGCGCGCGGTTGCGCCGCCAACTCGCCGATCGTGCCGATGCCCATCAGCGCGAGCTTGGCGCCTGCCTTTGGCCCGATGCCGTTGATGCGCCGCACCGGCAGCGGCCAGATCCTGGTCGGCAGTTCGTCGAGCGTGACGACCGTCAGGCCATCGGGCTTGTCCAACTCCGACGCGATCTTGGACAGCAGCTTGTTCGGCGTCACGCCGACCGAGCAGCTCAAGCCGGTGCGGCGCAGCACGTTGTTGCGGATCTCCTGCGCCAGCGCACGCACGCCGCCCTGCGCGTCGTGGCCGACGGCTTCCTGTGCGCCGGGCACATTGCTCAGGTCGATATAAATCTCGTCGACACCACGGTCTTCGATCACCGCGGCGACCTCGGCGACCGCGGCCTTGAACAGGCGTGAATAGCGCCGGTACTCGTCAAACGACACCGGCAGCAGCACCGCATCGGGCGCCCGCTGCGCGGCTTTCATCAGGCCCATGCCCGAATGCACGCCGAAATCGCGCGCAGGGTAGGTGGCGGTGGTCACGACGCCGCGCCCGGTGTAGTCGCGCAGCGTCGAAAAGCGCCGCGTGCCGTCGGCTTGGAGCTGAGGCTGGTGGCGCCGGCCACCACCGATGACCACGGCCATGCCTTTCAGTTCGGGGTAACGCAGCAGCTCCACCGACGCATAAAAAGCGTCCATGTCGAGGTGGGCGATCCAGCGGCGCGTTGGCATGCGGCAAGAGCGTATCCGGCGGCGCCAGACCTTTACACTTCGACATATAAATGGGCAGGATGCACATTTATACTGCGTTCCATCGGCAGCCCAATCCGGGCTGCCAGCCTCAAGGAACCATGCCATGACCGATCCGACATCCAGAATGTTTTCAGACCCGTCCCGCCGCCAGGCCGGCGCGCTGCTGCTTGCCTTGACCGCCGCGGTGGTCGCCGCCTGTGGTGGTGGTGGCGACGCCGGCACGGCCGCCGACGCCGCAGCGGGTGGTGTCCAGTCCACGGCGTTTGCCGCCGGGCCGATCGCGGGCTTCGGCTCGATCATCGTCAACGGCGTGCGCTACGACGACAGCGCGGCCTCGGTGATCGACGACGACGACGCCGGCCACGACCGAGAAAAACTCAAGCTCGGCATGATGGTCGAGATCGACGGCCACAGCGTCGACGCGGCCCGGGCGTTGGGCAAGGCCATGCGCATCCGCTTCGGCAGCGAGATCGTCGGCCCGGTGGCAGCGGTCGACGCGGCCGCGCGCAGCCTGGTCGTGCTCGGCCAGACCGTGCTGGTCACCGAGACGACCGTTTTTGACGACAGTCTGGCCGGCGGCCTGGGCGCCCTGAGCGTCGGCGCGGTGATCGAAGTCCACGCCCAGTTCGACGCTGCGACAGCGAAGTACAGCGCGACCCGCATCGAACCCAAAGCCGATGCAACTGCCTACCGCCTGCGCGGCGTGGTCGCGAATCTCGACACTGCGGCGAAGACCTTCACCGTCGGCGGCGAGATCATCAACTACGCTGGCGTCGCTGCCGCTGCCCTGCCCAACAAGCTGGCCAACGGCATGCGCGTGCGGGTGCGTTTGCAGACCACGCAGGTCAGTGGTCAATGGGTTGCCACCGCGCTGCGTGCCGGCCTGCGCAAACCCGAGGACCGCGCCGCGGCGCATATGCGCGGCATCGTCAGCGCCTACACCACGGCCACCGACTTCGAGCTCAACGGGCTGAAGGTCGACGCCAGCGGCGCCAGCTTCCCCGACGGCAGCGCCGGCATCGTGCTCGGCGCGCGCATCGAGGTGCACGGCAAGATCGCCAACGGCGTGCTCGTTGCGACCAAGGTCGAGCTCGAAGAGCGGCATGTGCTCGAAGGCCTGCGGTTCGAGCTGCATGGCCAGATCAGTGCGCTGGACATGACGGCCAAGACCTTCAGGTTGCGCGGCCTGACGGTTGGTTATGGCGGCGAAGTGACCTTCAAGGATGGCACCGCGGCCGACCTGGCCGACGGCCGCAAGGTCGAAGTCAAGGGCCGGCTGGGCAGCAGCCCCAATCGCATCGAAGCCAGCAAGATCGATTTCGAGTGAGCCAGCGCTGACACGCGCCGGCCCCGGTTTTGAAGCCGGGGCCGGTGGTATTTTGAAACGCGTTCCAATCAGCACCGTGAGCACCGTGCCCGCGCCAAAAAACCGCCGACCCGCCCCGACTGCACAGACGACTGCCGAGCCCGCGGCGGACAGCCCCGCGCTGCCCGATGCGCTGCCCGATGCGCTAGCCGATGCGCTGGCCGCGGTGGCG
>JAYUSP010000333.1:0-14600 GCA_043755615.1 Betaproteobacteria bacterium | reverse complement strand
CCCCCAGGGGGGCTTCAGGCCGCTTGGGGCGGCCCGGCGCTGACCTGAGCCGCGTCGACGCCGGCTGCTGACTCAGCACAATCGCGGGCACAATCCGCGCCTTCGTCCGTTCTGGTCGGCGTGCGCGCCGCCTCTGTGCAAACCGACTCGCCTGCCCGCAGCCGCTCCGCCCTTGCCGCCCTCACGCTGGCCGCCATCGGCGTCGTTTATGGTGACATCGGCACCAGCCCGCTGTATGCGCTGAAAGAGGTTTTTGCCCACGGCCGCGTGCCACTGACCGCCGACAACATCCTGGGCATCCTGTCGCTGGTGTTCTGGACGCTGACGGTGATCGTCTCGGTCAAGTACGTGGTCCTGATCCTGCGCGCCGACAACCACGGCGAAGGCGGCCTGATCGCGATGTTGGCGCTGGCCTCGCAGGCGGTGCGCGACCGGCCGCTGCTGCGCCGCCGGCTGCTGATCCTGGGCATCTTCGGCACCGCGATCTTTTTTGGCGACGGCGTTATCACGCCGGCGATTTCGGTGCTGTCGGCCGTTGAAGGGCTCGAGGTCGCCGCGCCGGGACTGCACCGCTTCATCGTGCCGGTGACGCTGGTCGTCTTGACCCTGCTCTTTGCCGCGCAGCGTTTTGGCACCGCCACGGTCGGGCGCTTTTTTGGCCCGATCACGCTGCTGTGGTTTGCAGCGCTGGTGCTGCTCGGCCTGCCGCATATCGCGGCCCACCCTGCCGTGCTGGTGGCGCTGTCGCCGCACCACGCACTGGGTTTCATGGCGCGCGAACCCAGCATCGCTTTTGTCGCGCTCGGCGCGGTGGTGCTGTGTGTCACCGGCGCCGAAGCGCTGTACGCCGACCTCGGCCACTTCGGCAAGAAGCCGATCCGGCTGGCCTGGTTCTGGGTCGTGATGCCGGCGCTGGTGGTCAACTATTTTGGCCAGGGCGCGATGTTGCTGCGCGACCCGGCCAAGGCGAACAACCCGTTTTACGAGATGGCGCCGCAGTGGGCGCTGTTCCCGCTCATCGTGCTCGCCACGCTGGCTGCGGTGATCGCCTCGCAGGCGCTGATCACGGCGGCGTTTTCGGTGACCAAGCAGGCAATCCAGCTCGGCTACCTGCCGCGATTGCGCATCGTGCACACGTCCGAGCGCGATACCGGCCAGATCTATGTGCCGTTTGTCAACTGGGCGCTGTTTGGCTGCATCGTGATCGCGGTCGTCGCCTTCGGCTCGAGCAGCGCGCTGGCGTCGGCCTATGGCATCGCGGTCACGATCGACATGACGATCACCACCGTGATGACCTTCTTTGTCATCCGCTTCGGCTGGAAGCTGCCGCTGCCGCTGTGTGTCGCCGCCACGGGCATCTTCTTTGTCATCGACTTCGTCTTCTTCGCCGCCAATGCCGTCAAGGTGCTCGAAGGCGGCTGGTTCCCGCTGCTCATTGGCGGCGTGATGTTTACACTGATGGCGACCTGGAAACAGGGCCGCCAGTTGATGCACAAGCGCCTGCGCGACGAAGCCATCGAGCTCGACTCTTTCCTGACGTCGATCTTCATGCACCCGCCGCTGCGCGTCAGCGGCACCGCGGTCTTCCTGAACTCGGAAAAGGGCGCAACACCTTTTGCGTTGCTGCACAACCTGAAGCACAACAAGGTGCTGCACGCGCAGAACCTGTTTGTCACCGTGCAGCATCACGAACTGCCGTGGATCAGCATCGACAAACGCTGCGAGGTCGAGCCGCTGGGCAACGACTGCTGGCAGGTGACGCTGCACTTCGGCTTCAAGGACGACCCCGACGTGCCCGAGGCGTTGCAACTGATCCAGGGCCAGGGTCTGCAGCTCGACGACATGCAGACAAGCTATTTCCTCAGCCGCGACAGCGTGATCCCGACCTTCGGCGACGGCATGGCGATGTGGCGCGAAAAGCTCTTTGCCAGCATGCACCGCAATGCGGCCGCGGCGGCGGACTTCCTGAACCTGCCGACCAACCGGATCGTCGAACTCGGCTCGAAAGTCGAGATCTGATCGGGGCTGAGCGCTACGCCGGTGCCGCTTCGGCCGCCTGCGTGCCCTCAAGCAAATGTGGCTTTGCCACTTTGCTTGATCCCCTCGGCCGGCCTTGGGGCCGTCGATCCCTCGAAGCTGAGCACGCTGCCGTTGGGCACCGCTCGCCACTCGCCATCGTCGTCGTCCAGCGGCTCCGAGGCGACCACCGTACCGCCGTCGTCGGTGCGCACGTACAGGCTCGGCGGCTTGGCGTCGCTGGCCAGGCGAAAGACATGCAGGCGCTGGCCGTCGCTCAGGGCCGCTGAAAAGCGCAAAGGCGCTTCGATGCCTCGCTTAAGCATCAGCGCGACGGTGTCGTCGAAGACTGCGCGCACCGCGGCGCCGACCGCCTGGCCACGTTCGATGCGCGCCAGCGCCAGCAGGAAAAGCAGTTCCGAATCGGTCGCGCCCTTGCGCGCGGCATAGAGCATGTCGGGCAACTCGGCTTCGAGCGCGCGCCGCACCTGGGCATAACCGCCGATCTGGCCGTTGTGCATGAAAAGCCACCGACCATGCCGGAACGGGTGGCTGTTCTGGCGTGCGATCGACGTCCCGGTGGCCGCGCGCACATGCGCAAAAAACAGTGGCGAACGCAGCGTCTGGCACAGCGCGAGCAGGTTTTCGTCGGACCAGGCCGGCATCACTTCGCGGTAGACGGCGGGCTCTTCGCGGTCGCCGTACCAGCCGATGCCAAAGCCATCGCCGTTGGTCACCGTCAGCGCCCGTTCGGCTTGCAGCGACTGGTGCAGCAACGAATGGGCCGGCTGGCACACGATGTCGGTCAAAAAAACGGGCGCGCCGATATAGGCAACAAATCTGCACATGGGCTTCTTTCGGATGATCGTTGTATCGGCGCCGGCGCGGCGCTCTTGAGCGGCGGGATGCGTCTCGGTGCGGCGCGGCGCTGTGCGGTGTCTCGCAGTGCGGCGCGGTGCCGCGCTTTGGACTGGCGCGCGTCTATGCTGGCGGCATGCGCTCCTTCTTTCGCGACCTTTCACTGGCGGCCGTGGTCGCCGGTTTTGTCGCCGTGCTGGTCGGCTTCACAAGTTCGGTGGTCATCGTTTTTGCCGCTGCGCAAGCGCTGGGCGCGAGCGCAGCCCAGACCACGTCATGGATGTGGGCGCTGGGCCTGGGCATGGGTGCGACGACGGTGCTGCTGTCGCTGCACTACCGCCAGCCGGTGCTCACCGCCTGGTCTACGCCGGGTGCGGCCTTGCTCGCCAGCAGCAGCGGCGTGGTGATGGGCGAAGCCATCGGCGCCTTCGTGATCTGCGGCTTGGTTGTCGTGCTGGCCGGCGTGACACGTGGCTTCGAGCGGGTCATGGACCGCATCCCGCAGGCGATTGCCGCGGCGTTGCTCGCCGGCCTGCTGGCGCGTTTTGGCCTCGATGCGGTCGGCGCGGTCAAGACCGCGCCGCTGCTGGTGATCGTGATGGCGCTGTGTTTTGTTGCTGCGCGCCGCTGGCTGCCCCGGTACGCGGTACCGGGCACGCTCGCCGCCGGCATCGTCGTGGCGGCGCTGCAAGGGCGCATGAATGTCGGCGAAGTTTCCTGGGCACTGGCCACCCCCGTGTGGACGATGCCGGTGTTCACGCTCAGCGCTGCGGTCGGCGTCGCGCTGCCGATGTTCGTGGTCACGATGGCGTCGCAGAACCTGCCCGGCGTGGCCGCGCAGCGTGCTGCCGGTTACAACACGCCGGTATCGCCGCCGATCGCGGTGACCGGCGCGGCGACGGTGTTGCTCGCGCCCTTCGGCGGCTACGCCTTCAACCTGGCGGCCATCACCGCGGCGATCTGCATGGGCCGCGAAGCCCACGAAGACCCGGCGCGGCGCTATACCGCCAGCGTCATGGCCGGGGTCTTTTATATCGCGCTCGGCCTCGTCGGCGGCGCGGTCGTCGGGCTCTTGCAAGCCTTCCCGCGCGAGCTGGTGCTGGTCATCGCCGGGCTGGCGCTGCTGGCCACGATCGCCGGTGGCCTGGCCGCCGCGCTGAAGGACGAACATCACCGCGACGCCGCCGGGCTGACCTTCCTGGTCACGCTGTCGGGGGTGACGCTGCTCGGCGTCGGCTCGGCCTTCTGGGGCGTCGTCGCGGGCGCGGTGGCGCTGCTTGTGCAACAGTGGCGGCCGCGCAATCGCAATCGCAATCGCAATCGAAACCGCTCCCGCGAAAGCGACCG
Source organism: Betaproteobacteria bacterium (assembly GCA_043755615.1). Taxonomy (GTDB): domain Bacteria; phylum Pseudomonadota; class Gammaproteobacteria; order Burkholderiales; family Burkholderiaceae_C; genus Rubrivivax. The sequence goes on along the minus strand of JAYUSP010000333.1, from coordinate 10,379 downwards.
CAACCTCACCCGCGACCATTCCGACAACCCGCCCGATCGTCCGGCGCCGTGACCATGAAGCTGCTATTTGTTGCCGACCCGCTGGCGTCTTTCAAGACTTACAAGGATTCGACCTTTGCGATGCTGCGCGAGGCCGCAGCGCGTGGCCACCGGCTGTTTGCCTGCGAGCCGCAGTCGATGCGCTGGCGGCGTGGCGAGCCGGTCACGGCGAGCACCCGCGAGATCGGCTTGACGGGCGATGCGAAGGACTGGTTCATCGTGATCGCTGAACACGCCGCCATGCCGCTGCGTGATGCCGACGCCGTGGTGATGCGCAAGGACCCGCCTTTCGACAGCGAATTTTTCTACGCCACGCACCTGCTCAGCCAGGCCGAGCGTGAAGGCGCGCGGGTATTCAACCGGCCGGCCGCACTGCGCGAACACCCCGAAAAACTCGCCATCCTGGAATTTGCGCAATTCACGACGCCGACCCTGGTGACGCGCAGCGAGGCCGATATCCGCGCCTTCCACGCCGAGCACCACGACATCATCCTGAAGCCGCTCGACGGCATGGGCGGGATGGGCATCTTCCGCGTCGGCCCGGACGGCCTGAACCTGGGCAGCATCAGCGAAACCCTCAACCGCGGCGGCGCGCAGACGGTGATGGTGCAGAAGTACCTGAGCGAGATCGTTCGCGGCGACAAGCGCATCCTCATCATCGGCGGTGAGCCGGTGCCGTTTGCGCTGGCGCGCATCCCGCAGGGCAATGAAATCCGCGGCAACCTCGCGGTCGGCGGCAAGGGTGTTGCACAAGCCTTGAGCGCGCGCGACCGCGAGATCGCCACCGCCGTCGGTCCGGTGCTCGCCGCGCGCGGGCTGCTGCTGGTAGGGCTGGACGTGATCGGCGACTGCATCACCGAGATCAACGTCACCAGCCCGACGGGTTTTCAGGAGATCACCGAGCAGAGTGGCTTCGATGTCGCGCGCATGTTCATCGATGCGCTGGAGCATGCGTTGGGGCGTGCACTGCGTGCATCCAGCACGTCGCCCGCCGCGTAGTCACTACCGGGCTGCTGTCCCCCCGTTTTCACCGCACCTTGCCCTCAGCCAACGAATGCCGACCGAACAACGCCTGACCCCCACCCGTCGCGCGCTGGCACGCCTGCTGGCCGCTTGGCTGATCGTGTTGCTGGCCTTGCAGGCCTTGGCGGCGGCCGGTGCGTTGATCATCGGGCCCCTGCACCGGCACCTGCCCGCGTTGGCGGCATCGGTGCATTCCAACCCGCAGGACATGCTCGATCCTTCGCGTGCCAAAGCGGCGGGCCGCGCCCACACCCATGCCCATGCTCACGCCCATGACGTGGCGCAGCGCCACCATCACGACCCTGCTGACAACTTGACCCGGCCGCCAACCGCCGCCGAGCCCGGCGGCGAGACGGCCCTGGCGCAGGCTTTGCTGGCCGCCATGCTGGCCCTGCTCACGATCGGTGCCCATGGCCGCCTGGGCGACCGCCTGCGCCATGTCTGGGCGCCGACGCGCCTGTGGGCGCTGCTGGCCTGGCAGCCCGCGCCCGCGCGGCGACCACCGCGCGCCTGACGCCCGCCGTTGACTTCGTGCGCCTGCCGCGTTTGCCGGGCCGGGCAGCAACCATGGACATCGAAGCGCCGTTGCCTGGCCACCTGCGAGTGGCCTGCGGGCGCCGCCAGGAGTATTCCCTTGACCACCATTTTCAAAGCCACCGCCAGCGCTGCCGCGGCGGCGCTGGCCTGCGCTGCCGCGCTGGCCGCCGATGCGCCGGCCAGCGCCCCGCCCGCGCCATCCGACGCGGTTGCCACCACGCCCGACGGGGCGACCGCGAAAGCAGCGACGGCAGCGCCCGACGCGACTGCACAGCGCATCACGGTCGAAGGCCACTACAACAACGCCGTGGGCAGCAGCGACGCGGCTTCGGCCGGCACGATCCGGCGCGACCTGCTCAAGAGCCGACCGGCATTGCGCCCCGGTGAAGTGCTCGAATTTGTGCCCGGCCTGATCGTCACCCAGCACTCCGGCGACGGCAAGGCGAACCAGTATTTCCTGCGCGGATTCAACCTCGACCATGGCACCGACTTCGCAACCCGGATCAACGGCATGCCGGTCAACATGCCCAGCCACGGCCACGGCCAGGGCTACACCGACCTGAACTTCCTGCTGCCCGAGCTGGTGCAGCGCATCGACTACCGCAAGGGCACCTACTTTGCGGGCAACGGCGACTTTTCTGCCGCCGGCTCGGCCGATATCGTCTACCTGCGCAAGCTCGATGCGCCTTTTGGCCAGGTCACCTTTGGCGACGGCGGCTTCAGGCGCGGCGTTGCCGGCGCGTCGTTCAACCTGACTGGCGGCGCCACCTTGCTTGGCGCGTTGGAGGCGATGCGCAACAGCGGCCCGTGGACGGTGCCGGAGCAATTGCACAAGCACAACGGCGTCGTCACCTTGTCCGACGGTACGGCGGCCCGCGGCTGGAGCGCCAGCGTGATGGACTACCAGGCACGCTGGGTTGGCACCGACCAGATTCCGCAGCGGCTCATCGATGCCGGTTCGTTCAACGGCCGGTCTTTCGGCCGCTTCGATTCGCTCGACCCGACGACCGGTGGCGACACCCGCCGCAGCAGCCTGTCCGGCGAATGGCACGACGACGGCGGCAGCGGGCGCAGCAAAGTCTTGGCTTATGCCATCCGCTACCGCCTGGATCTCAACTCCAACTTCACCTACACACTCGATCGCGGTGCGGCGGGCGACCAGTTCAAGCAGCAGGACCGGCGCAGCGTCTACGGCATCGAGGCAAGTCACCGCATCGGCCACACGCTGGCCGGGCTGCCGATGCACAGCGAGTGGGGTGTGCAGCTGCGTCACGACCGCATCCGTGTCGGCCTGTTCGACAGCGCCGCGCGTGCCATCACCGCGGTGACACGCGAAGACGATGTCGCCCAGGCCCTGCTCGGTGTGCATGGCCAGAGCGAGGTCGAGCTCAGGCCGTGGTTGCGCGCCGTGCTCGGGCTGCGTGCCGATCATCTGCGTGCACGCGTCGACAGTCTGTCGCTGGCGGCCAACTCCGGACGCGCAAGCGACACCCAGCTTTCACCCAAGTTGAGCCTGATTGCGGGCCCGTTTTCCGAACGCTACCCAAAGACCGAGTTCTTCTTCAACGCCGGCCGCGGCTTGCACAGCAATGACGCGCGCGGCACCACGGCCGCCATCGACCCGAAGTCGGGCGACGCCGTCGATCGGGTGCCGCCGCTGGTCGCCGCGCGTGGCGCCGAAATCGGCCTGCGCACCGAAGCGCTGCCGGGATTGCAGAGTTCACTCGCGCTGTGGAAGCTCGACTTCGACTCCGAACTTGTCTACGTCGGGGATGCCGGCGCCACCGAGGCCAGCGGTGCCAGCCGCCGGCATGGCGTCGAGTTCAACAACCGCTGGATTCCGCTGCCCTGGCTGCTCTTGGACGCCGACCTCGCGTGGACCCACTCCCGGTTTCGCAACGGCGACCGGGTTCCCAATTCGGTGGATCGGGTGGCTTCGGTGGCCGCCACGGTGCGCGAACTCGGCCCCTGGTCGGCAAGCCTGCAGTGGCGCTACCTGGGGCCGGGCCCGTTGATCGAAGACAACAGCGTGCGTTCGACCTCGTCGCTGACGACCAACCTGCGCTTGGGCCGCAAACTCGGCAACCAGGCCGAGCTGACGCTGGATGTGTTCAACCTGTTCGACCGCCCGACCAACGACATCCAGTACTTTTATGCATCGCGGCTTGCAGGCGAGCCGCTGCCACCCGGCCAGGGCGGCATCGACGATCGGCATGTCCACCCGGCCGAGCCGCGCAACTTGCGCCTGACGCTGCTGATGCGGTTCTGACCGCGCCAACGCAAGTGCGCATCCGCAGCAGCCTCGCCCGCGTAGCATCAGGTCATGATCCAGCCGCTGCCGAAGAAGCCCGGCCAGCCAGCGCTGCGCTGGCGCGCTCTGGCGCTGGCCGCCGGCCTGGTGCTGGCGATGCCCGCCGCCGCGCATGACACCTGGTTCCGCCGCCTGCCGGCGCCGGCAGGCGGCGGTGTCGCCTTGGCGCTGGGCACCGGCAACCAGTTTCCGACGCAGGAAAGCGCCGTCGGCATGGAACACCTGGCTCGCAGCGGTTGCCGCGACGGCAACGGCGCGGTCACGCCTTTGGCGCATGCCGGCGATACGCCCACCGCGCTGCTGGTTGCGACGACGACCGCCACGCCGCGCAGCTGCTGGGCGCAGCTCGCGCCGCACGAAGTCACTCTGGCGCCAGACCAGATCGCGCTCTACCTGCGCGAGATCCAGGCCCCGCAGGCCGTGCGTGCGACCTGGGCGTCGATGCAGGCACGAGGCCTGGCGTGGCAGGAGCGCTACACCAAACATGCCCGCATCGACTTCGGCAGCCCATCGGGGGTCGGCGCGGACGCGCCGACGGATATGGCGCTGGACGTTCGGCTCGAACGCATCGCGCCCGATCCGGCCGGCCAGAACGGCGACATCTTCGTCTTTCAGGTCCTGCGCGACGGACTGCCACTGCCGGACTTTGCGGTCGAACTGCGCAGCGATGTCAGCCGCTTCGGCGTCTGGCGCAAGACCGACGACGCCGGTCGGGTGCGCATCAAGCTGACGGTGGCCGGCCGCTGGGTGCTGCGAGGCACCGATCTGCGCCCGTCCGACACCAACCCCGAGGGGTGGGAAAGCCGCTTCGTCACCCTGGCTTTCGAAGTCGGCGCTGTCAAGGAAAAGGGGCTGGGTCATTTTCGTTGATCCCCGCGATGGGCGGCCGGCATTGGCCGGCCTTGGGGCCCTCAGATCCCCAGCAGTTCGAGTTCGAACGCGCGTTCGGCGAACCAGACCGCAGCCAATGCGGCGATCAGCAGCGAACCCCCCACCAGCACCCAGCGCCGGTAGAAGGCGGTTCGCCGCAGTGCAAAGGCCAGCGGCAAAAACACCACGACGATGGCCAGCTGCCCCACTTCGACCCCGAGGTTGAAGCCGACCAGCGCGAGCAGCAACGCATCGGCGGGCAGGCCGAGGTCGGCCAGCACGCTGGCAAAACCAAAACCGTGGACGAGGCCGAAGGCAAACGCCACCGTCCAGCGGCGGCCCTGGAAAACCGGCCAGACATTGTTCAGCGCCGCCAGTACCACCGACGCCGCGATCGCCGACTCGACCAGCCGCGTCGGCAGCGTGATGACGCCCAGCGTGGCCAGCGACAGCGTGATCGAATGTGCCACGGTGAACGCAGTGACGATGCGAAAGACGTCCCAGAACGCGGTGCGGACGCTGTCCGCCGGCTGCCAGCCCCGGCCGCGATACGCCAGCACCGCCGGCAGCAGCAGCGCGACCAGGAACAGGATGTGGTCGAAGCCGATCCAGATATGCCAGACCCCTACACGCGCGTAGTCGATGAACTGGCGCCACGCGCTGGCGCCGGCCAGGTCGAAGGTCTGCAGCGCGGCCTGCGGCCCGAGCACCGCCGTCTGCGTCTGGCCACCGGCTTGTAGCTTGAGCAGGCCGCGGTGTTGCGGGTCGAGGTCGGCAAAAAGGGTGTAGCCGATCTCGATACGGGCTGGGTCAGTGGCCGCTGCGCTGGCCGGTTTTGCACATTCGATCAAAAGCGGCAGCACCGCATAGGCGCCGTCGGTGTGCTCGTCGATGAGTTGCGCGCCAACGCCGATCTGGCAGGCCGCATCGCCCGACCGCAGCGACAGCCGCGCCGTGGCGTAGGCCGCGATCTCGGCGTGTTTGGCGCGGACTTCGCCCCAGCGGATTTCGCCGTCGCCGTCGGCGTCCAGGCCGATCGCGGCTTCGAGGTCGCGCAGCGCAATATCCCATTGGCCGCTGATCTTGTTGATGCGGTTGTTAGCGCTAACATCACCGGAGACGGCGATCGCCAGATAACTGTCCGAAGGTTTGTGCGCCAGCGCCGGTGTCGGCGCGGCCAGCATCAACGCCGCCGTCAGCGCGATCGCCGCCAGGGCCACCCGGGACGACCCGAACGTCAAGGCCGCGGGATGCATCCCGCGGCCGCTCACCGCGCGCTCCCGAGCTGCGCGGCCAGCTTCTTGAGTACGACACTCTCTACGCCCGAATCCGCCATCCACTTCAGCACCGGCGCTGCTGCGGCCGGCGCGCGCGCCGCGACGGCGGCTTCGAGCAGGATGCGCGCATCGGCGGGCTCGCGCTGCTCGGCCCAGTTTTTGGCGGCCAGATCGAGCGCGCGTTTGGCCGCCGCATCCGCTTCGGGCCTGTCGGCCGCCTTGGCTGCGGCGGCCACATTCGCCGCCGGCAGGCGGCCCTGAAACGCCAGCACAAACCGCGATTCCTCTTTCTGGTGGCTGGTATCGCCGCGCGCTCGCGCGGCGTCAAAACGTGCGCCCAGCTCCCGACGCCAGCCGGCCTCGGCAACGTCGCCGCTGGCCTGCGCGGCGACGCCCAAGCGCAGCAGCAGCACGTCGGCGCGGGCGCGGTCCTTCAGCAGCGACAGCACTTCGGCGGGCCGGCCGCGGTCGAGCAGAAAATCGGCGTAGGCGGCCAGCAAATAGGTGTCGGCCAGGCCCAAAGCCAGCGCTTCGCGGAATGCGGCCTCGGCGGGGCCAACCGCACCCTGAAGCGCTTCAATCTCTGCCAGTCGTGTGAGCGCCCACAAACTTTGTTCTGGCGCGGCGCCGCGGTCGGCGGCCAGCGCAGCCCGGAGTGCTTGCGCCGCCGCTGCGGCGCGGCCGGTCAGCGAGTCGACGTAGGCCGTGCAGGCGACGCCGATCAGCGGCGTGACCAGCGGCACCAGCCGCTCGCAGGCGCGACGCGCGGCGGCATAGTCGGCGCGCACCATGTGGATCGCGGCCAGCCACGACCAAGCCTCGGCGTTGTCGGGTTGTGCCCGCAGCGCGGCTTCGAGGTCCAACACCGCAGCATCGAACTGGTGTTCGTATTGCAGCAACATCGCGCGCAGCACCCGCACCTGCGGAGGCGGGTCGATCGCTGGCGACGCGGGCTCGGCCACCTTGCCCGTGGCCGGCGACGTGCCGGCGGCCACGGCCGGCTTGGCCACGCCCGTCCCCCACCAGGGCCGCAGCGCGGCCTGCGCTTGACCGACGTAACGCGGGTCGCCCTCGGCGGCGGCGAGTTCGAAATAACGTCGGGCCAGGCGCACCGCGGCGTCGGCGTCCTGCGGCGCGCGCTGCACCTCGGCGCGCAGCGCACGCAGCTCGCGCGCCCGCGGGTCGGCCGCGCGGGTCGGCAGGCGCTCGACGACTTCGGCATCGCTGGCCGGCAGCCGTGGCGCAGCGCTGGTGGCTAGAGGGGCCAGCAAGACGCCGGCAAAGGTGAGCAGGGTCCAGGTCGGGAGGCAGTAGCGCATGCGGGGCAACAAAACAGCCGGCGGCGGCGATGCGCGATCCTACGTGGCGGCTGCCGCACTGGATGCTTGGCCGGCGGCCGTCCGCTCCGCCCGCAGGCTGTCAACCGATCGGCGCAAGACGCGTTTGAAGGCAGCCGGCGGGGTTTTTACCTCGCCGGGCTAGGTAGCTATCCCAGCTTTTGTTCAACTTTCCATTCAATTGAGAGACCGGTCATGACCAAACTCATCACTTCCCTGACTTTCGCGGTTGCTGCCGCCTTCGCCGTGCCGGCCATCGCCGCCTCGCACGCTGGTGCCGCACCGGCCGCCAAGGCCAGCGAAGCCATGAAGAAGGACGCCGCCAAGAAGGCCGACGCCCCGAAGGCAGCCGCCAGCGCCGCCAAGAAAGACGAGAAGAAAGAAGAAAAGAAGAAGTAATCCACTCGTTGGATCGCTCAACACAGGCCCCGGGGCGCGCCTTGGGGTTTGTGGTCACGATAAAGGCCGGGTTCGCCCGGCCTTTGTCGTTGTGGGAACCGGTATCTGGGTTTGGCGCAACAATTCGTGATGCTCCAAAAACTGCTCGACAAGGGTGCCGGCGACGACGCTGAATATGGCGGCTCCTTAAGCAACCACCTGCCGATGGCCCTGGTGGCGCTGAAGCGCCTGGGCGCCAGCGACATCCGGCTGGCGGCCTTCGCCCGCAACTACCGGCGCGCCAAGAAACTGCCCGCCGCGCCGCCTGCCGCGGCCTGGCCCGGCGGCGAGGCGTGGGCGTCGCGCTTCGGCAAGCGCAGCGCCTGGCCGGCGTACCGGGCGCTGTTTGCGCAGTGGCTGGTCATCGAAGGTGGCGCAGCAGTCGTCACCCAGGCCTTGCCGGCCTTGATGCCGGGCTGTGGCGCAGCGGCCTTTCACGGCCTGATCCGCACCGCCTACGCATTGCAAGTCGGGCATGCCGGCGAGTTGGCCGACGGCCTGGCCTACTGGGCCTGTCGGCATCTACGTTTGGGCGAACGGCCACATGGCCGGCAGGCCGACCCGGCCAAGCTGTTGGGAGAACTGGTGGCCGCGTTTGCCGACCAGCCGCCGCCACGCTCCCGGTTGATCCTGGACCGCATGCTCGAGGCGGCCACTGCGCCGCCTGCCGCGCCGACCTTCGCGCGCATCACCCAGCGGCTCAAAGTCGGCGACGCCACGTTGGCGGCGCTGGCCCGGCAGGCCGCGCGCGTCTACGCCGGCAGCGGCAATTTCACCGCGCTGCACCTGGTGACCAGCGCGCATGCGCTGCGGGTGATCTTGCCGTTGGCGGATGAGCCGCTGGCGGCGGTCGGCGACTACTGGGTGCCCTACGCCGCCGGGGTGCTGGCCAGCAAGGTGGCGCTCGACAAACTCGAGCCTGCACCGGCGCCGCGGCCTTGGCCCGAGTTGGTAGCGGCGGCAGTCTCCAGCGACGACGACCATCTGATCAAGATCGTCGACAGCTGCCGCGAAGAAGAGCGTGTTTATGGCGGCGACGATTGGCAGCGCGCGGCGACGCGGGCGGTGATCGATTCGTAGCGGCGCGGCGCAGTCGGCCACAGCGGCGTTCGCGCCAGGGCGGCTAGGAGCGTGGGCGGCGGAAGGGATCGAAGCGAAACGGGTGGGGCAAGAGCCCAGTTTGTCGCCGGATTTGAGGCGCGTACCCGTAGGTACGCAACGAGAAGCCGGTGCAAAGTGGGACTCGCCGCCGCCCGTTGCAGCCGATCCCCTTCTGCCGCCCACACTCCTAGTCCGGCCGGCCCGTTTCGACAAACAGCTTCAGCCGCTTGTAGGCCTCGGCGATGACGCGGTCGACGGCCGGCGCGAGTTTGTCCAGCCCGGCGTCGCTGCTGCCACCAACGCGGTAGGTCATGCGCAGCATCGTACGGCCTTCGCTGGTGCCGGTGGCGATGGTGAAAACGCCGTGCACCGGCAAGTCTTGCAGCGGGCCGAGGTTGGCATACAGACGGATCACACGGCCGGTCTGCACCATCACGACCTGGCCGTGCACGACCAGGTTGCCGTCACCCCAACGCTCGCACCAGCAGCCGCCGGGCGTCAGCTCCAGGCTCAGGTTCGACGCCTGGCCGGAGTACGAATGCTGGCCGCTCCACCACTTCTGCACCTGCACGATGGCCTTCCACGCATCGTCACTGGAGACCTTGATTTCTTCGCGATGGTTCAGCGTAAAACCCGATACCGAAACCGCGCTGGGCTGGGCCTGCACGCCGGCTGCGGCAAGCGCGGCGGCACCGAAAATCAACGCGGTCTGGATGTGATGGGCTTTCATCGTCACGAGCATAGAGGCGACATAGCGTGCGCGCACCCGTGCGCACCCGCAGCACTCGCAGCACTCGCAAGCACGCGCAGCACCCGCAGCACCCACAGCACCAACACAAGCCCAAGCGGCCCAACCCCGACAATCCCCCGATGGCCCTGCTGACCCTTTCCAACGCACATCTCGCTTTTGGCCATGTGCCGCTGCTCGACGGCGCCGACTTCTCGCTCGAAGCCGGCGAACGTGTCGCGCTGATCGGCCGCAACGGCGCCGGCAAATCGTCGCTGCTCAAGGTGCTCGCCGGCATCGAGCTGGCCGACGACGGCCTGCTGCAAGTGCAGACCGGGTTGCGCCGCGTTTACGTCGCGCAGGAGCCGGCGTTCGAGTCCGGCACTTCGGTTTTCGACGCCGTGGCCGAAGGGGTTGCCGAAGCGCGTGCCTTGCGCGACCGCTACGAAGCGCATGCCGACGGTGACGATCTCGACGCGATGCAGACACGGCTCGAAGCGCTCGACGGCTGGACCTGGGAGCAGCGTGTCACCGAGACCCTGCAGCGCCTGCACCTGGAGCCTGAGCGCCCGGTCGCCGATCTTTCCGGCGGCACCAAAAAACGTGTCGCGCTGGCGCGTGCGTTGGTGGCGCGGCCCGACGTGCTTTTGCTCGACGAGCCGACCAACCACCTCGACGTCGACGCCATCGAATGGCTGCAAGAGCTGCTGCTGGGCTGG
>JAYUSP010000332.1:0-4480 GCA_043755615.1 Betaproteobacteria bacterium | reverse complement strand
ATTTCTGCGACATGTGGTTGAGCGCGCGGTCGGTGTAGACCACCGAATACTCGAGCAGACCATCGGGATCGGGTTGGGGCAGCAGGCCGGGCATGATTCTTCCTTCGCAGCGGTGAGTTCACCATCGATGTGGATTATCCGCTGTGCCTCACGCGTGCTCGATATGGGCGGGTCCCGCCGCACGGCCGCATGCGCAGGCGGCAGAGGCCGCCCACGGTGCCAGAATCGGCGCATTGTGCTGTTTCTCACCTGAGAGGCTGAGAGTCTTTCACCCATGCCCGCCTTGCACGCCAAAACACCCACGCTCGTCGTTGCAAGTGCTCGCCATAGCCCGAGCTATGGCTGCGCTTTGCGCCTCGATCAGGGGCGTTTTGGCGCGTTGCTCGGGCACGCCCGAAAAACTCTCACGCTCTGAGCGGCTGAAACCATGGGCGCGCTCGCCGAAGACAGCATCGACAACGGCGGCGGCTGGAAGCGCCGCGCGCTGCAAGTTGGCGGCGCGCTGGTGGCCATCACGCTGGTCGCGGCGCTGGCCTGGTGGCTCAAGGGCCTGGGCGGCGAGCCGACGGCGCCCAAGCGCCAGGTGGCCCGCATCTCGATCCTGCCCGACACCCCACCACCGCCGCCACCGCCGCCGAAGGAAGAAAAGCCACCCCCGCCGCGCGACGAACCCAGGCAGGTGGTGCGCGCAGAGCAGCTCAAACCCGCCGAGGCGCCGAAGCCCGCCAACGAGCCGCTGAAGATGGAAGGCGCCGCTGGCGACGGGCCCAGCGCTTTCGCCGCCGGCAGCGTCCGCAGTGACTACAGTGGCGGCCCGCCGAGCACCGGCGCCGCAGCCGCCGCTGGCGGCACCGGCACCGGCAGCGACCGCGCCCGCGAGCGCTTCTTCGCCAACTCGGCGCGCCAGTTGCTGCGCGACGAAATCGAACGCCATCTGCAAGGCGACAGCAACCAGGCCAGCGCCGAGTTCACGCTCTGGATCGAGCGCGACGGCTCGATTGCGCGCTTTGTCCTCCAGCCCAGCGGCAACACACGGCTGGATGGCGAATTGCAGGCCGCACTCGACGAAACGCGCCGCACGCTGCGCCTGCCCGCGCCGCCGACCGCGATGCAGCCGATGAAATTCCGGCTCACCTTGCGCCCGCAAGGCTGAGCAAACCATCCATGGGTAAGCGATGAACTATCGAATCAAAAGAGGCCCGCTGGCCGCACTGGCGCTGGCCGGCTGCCTGGCGGGGACACCCGCCTGGGCCGACGACCGCGCGGCGCTGGAACAACTGCGCGCGACGACGCTGGCTTTGATCGAGGCCCTGGTCAGCCAGGGCCTGCTGAGCCGCGAGCGCGCCGAGACGCTGTTGCGCCAGGCCGAACGTCCGGCGGCGGCTGCAGTGGCCGCGCCCGACGCGCCGGGCCCGCCCAGCGCATCCGGCTGGGGCAGCCCGCCGACCGGCGCCGCGGCAGCCGCGCCGCGCAGCGTCATCCGCGTCCCCTACGTGAGCGAAACGCTGCGCGCGCAGATCCGCGCGGAGATCAAAAACGATGTGCTCGCACAGGCCCGGCAAGAGCGCTGGGCCGACCCACGCGCGGTACCCGAATGGCTGCGTGGGGTCACGATCGAGGGCGACGCGCGGGTGCGCTGGCAGGCGGATCGCTTCGATGCGCCGGTCTATCTGCGCGATGCTGCTGGCGCAGTCATCGGTGGTGCTTTCGGTAACCTCTGTGACATCGTTGGCGGCAACCTGCCGGCGCAGTGTTATCGCGCGCAGGCGGTGGCCGGCACGAGCCCGGCCTGGGCGCCCGATCTCAGCAACACCGGCACCGACCGCAGCCGGCTGACGCTGCGGGCGCGGGTCGGCATCAACGCCAGCATCTCCGACGAGACCAGCCTCGGGCTGCGCCTGAGCACGGGCTCGACAAACGCGCCGACATCGTCATCCCAGACCCTGGGCACGCAGCTCAACAAAGCCAGCGTCGTGCTCGACCGCGCCTTTGTGCGCTGGCAGCCACGCGCCGACTTGCGCCTGCTGGCCGGCCGCATCGCCAACCCGTTTTTCGGCAGCGACCTGAGCTGGCCCGACGACCTGTCGTTCGACGGCCTGGCGCTGCAAGCCGAGCGCAGCTTCGGCGCCAGCGTCTCGGCGTTTGCAACGCTGGGCGCGTTTCCACTCGAAGAGTTCAGCCTGAGCAAACGCGACAAATGGCTCTACGCCTTGCAACTCGGCGCGCAAGGCGGCTGGGGCGCGAACGCACAGTGGCGGCTGGGGCTGGCGGTCTACGACTTCAACCGCGTCGAAGGCCAGCGCGAGCAGGGACTGCCGCCCAGCGAGCCGCGCGCCGGCACGGTGCCTTACCTCACGGCGCAATACCCGGCTTCGGTGCGCGCCAAGGGCAACACCCTGATCAACCTGAATCCGCGCGACAGCACGGCCGCGGCAAGCTGGGGCCTGGCATCGAAATTCAGGCCCGTCAACCTGACAGGCACGCTGACGCTGCGCAACTTCGAACCGTTTGAATTGAGCCTGGGCCTGGACCTGCTGCGCAATACGGCCTTCGACCTTGCCGATATCCGTGCCCGCGCCGGCCTGCCCGACTTGAGCGGCCTGCTGCCCAAGACTGCCGGCTTGCAAGCCCAGGTGCAGTTTGGCAAACCGCGCCTGGCGGACCGCGGCGACTGGAAACTTGCCGCCGCCTTTCGCCGCTTCGAGCGCGACGCCTGGGTCGACGGTTTCACCGACACCACCTGGCATCTGGGTGGCACCAACTACCAGGGCTGGCAATTCGGCGGCCAGTACGCCTTCGACCGCCGCAGCTCGGTCGGCCTGCGTTGGACGAGCACCCGCAATCTCGACGACGGTGTGCGCACGCTGCTCGGCACGCCGCCGGTGCCGGCGGGCAACCTGTCGAGCGCGCCGCTGAAGATCGACGTCTTGCAGATCGACCTCAGCACCCGGTTCTGACGCCACGCACCGCCTGCTTAAGCACCCGCCACGAGAGCCAACGCCATGCCCCTGCGAGCATCCCGCGCCCAAGACTGGTTGATCGACCTGCGCACCGGCCTGCACGCCGGGATGCGCATCAGCCTGCACATCGGCCTGTGCCTCGGGTTGTTGTGCAGCCTGGGCCTACCCGCCGAGGCCCAGCAGGACCCCCGCGCGCAACGTGAACGCGAGGCGCTGCGCCGCGCGCAGGCGACCCTGCAACAAACCCAGACCGAGCGCGATGGCCTGCGTGCCGAGCGCGACACGGCCTTGAAAGACACGGCCGCCGCCGGCATCGCCACGCAGGCGCAGGCGGCCCGCGCCAGCCAGGCGCAACGCGACGCCGCGAGCCTGCGCAAGGCGCTCGAAACCCTGCGCGCCGAGCAAGGCGTTGAGCGGGCACAAGCCGCCGAGGCGCTGGCCGAAGCGCGCAGCGTTTCGGCTGACCGCGAGCAGGGTTTGCAACGCCAACTGCTGGCGCTGCGCCGCGAACGCGACGAGCGCACCCAGTCCAACGGCGCACTGACCACGCTGCTGACCCAGGCCACCGCGACCAGCACCGACCTGCACCAACGCAACACCCGGCTGCACGAACTCGGCCTCGAGGCCGTCGAGCGCTACCGCGCCAAGAGCCCCGCCGAGCGCGCCTTGCAAGGCGACCCCTTCATCGGCATCACCGCCGTGCGCATCGAAAATGTGGCCGAGGAGCTGCGCAGCCGGATCGACGCGCAGCGCGTGGCGCGCTGAGGCTCAGAGACGGAGAAAGATTCGATTTATCGCGTCCAGTTTGTCCTCAGCCGATCAGCGGCGGTGCGAGTTCGGCCGTGCCACCACTGTGCCGTAGTCGACACGCTCCAGCATCGGTCTGCGCCGGGTCGAAACCGAGCAGCGGATGCAGCGCATCGAACTGGCTTCGGACTTCGGCAAATTCCTGGATCGCCGGCGACAGCAAATGCATGTCGCCACCCGCAGCGGTGGCACTGCTGGTTTTCGGACTGGGCAAAGACTGCTCGGCCCGCATCGGGGAGCACGACGCCCTGCGGCTACGATCGCTCGCGAAGCAGCGCACCGTCGTTGCCCACCACATTGCCCGAACCTTGTCCGAACCTCGCCCGACCCGACGCTGCGCCCATGAACCAACAATCCCTGTCTGCGCTCATCTGGTCGGTCGCCGACCTCCTGCGCGGGGACTTCAAGCAGTCCGAGTACGGCCGCGTCATCCTCCCATTCACCGTGCTGCGCCGCCTGGACTGCGTGCTGGCGAAGACCAAACAAGCCGTGCTGGCCGAGTTCGCCAACAAGCAGGCCGCCGGCATCGCCTACGAGCCATTCGTGCGGCGCAAGGCCGGCTACGATTTCTACAACGTGTCGTCGCTCGACTTGGGGCTTGTCATCGGCGACCAGGACAACGTCCGCGCCAACCTCGACAGCTACGTGCAGGGCTTCGCCCCCGACGTGCGCGCCATCTTCGAGCACTTCGATTTCGCGGCCACGGTCGAGCG
>JAYUSP010000331.1:0-14779 GCA_043755615.1 Betaproteobacteria bacterium | reverse complement strand
ACCAAAGATCTGCTTCATCAGCGTCGGCAGGTCGGCCGAATCTTGCGCACCACCGGTATCGCCTGCATCACCCGCAGCGCCCGAACCACCGCCACCGCCGAAACCGGTGACCCCCGCATGCACGCTGGCCAGCGCGCCCACCGCGCGCGCCGCGGCGGCCAGCGCACCCAAGGCCGCGGTGATCGCAGCGCGCCCGTCGGCCGACTGCATCTGCAGCGCGCTGAAACCCGCCACCGCACCGTCGGCAACGATGGCGCCGCTGCGATCGGCCAGCGCCCAACGGGTCTGCGTGCCACCGGCGTCGATGCCCAGCGCCAAGCCGGCAGAATTCTCGAATCTCATCGGTGCTGATCGTGACAGGTTCGCCGCCGGCCGGCAAAGGCACCGACCAAGGTACCGACCAACACAACGACCACAAGGCGACAATCATGGCCGATGAAAATGACCTTTCGTTCCTTGGCGGTGGCGCTGCTGGTCGCCGCCGGGCTGAGTGCCAATCCGTCGACGTCGCAAGCCCGCGGCCCGTTGCCGCCGGCGGTGCAAGCCGCGCTCGACAAGGCCCAGGTGCCCGCCGACGCCCTGGCCGCGATCGTGATCCCGCTGCAGCGCTGGTCGCCGCAATGGGAACACCGCTCGGGCCAGTTGATGCAGCCGGCGTCGACGATGAAGCTGGTGACGTCGATCATCGCGCTCGACCGGCTCGGGCCCAACCACCGCGGATTTACCGAGGTCGTGACCGCGGCACCCCTCGAAGGTGACGTGCTGCGTGGCGATCTGGTCCTGCGCGGCGGCGCCGACCCCGAGCTGGGCCTGCCGCAGCTCTGGCAATTGCTGACCGAATTGCGCGAGCAGGGCGTGCGCGAAATCAGCGGCGACCTGCTGCTCGACCGCAGCCGCTTTCGCCCCGCGCGTATCGATATCGGCGTGCCGCCGTTCGACGAGTCGATGGAGTTTGCGTACAACGGCATCCCCGATGCGCTGCAGTTGACGAACAACCTGCTCGCGATCGAAATCAGGAGCGACGGCAGCGGCGTGCGCGCGCGAACGCTGCCCACCATCGACGGCATTCAGTTCGATGGCAGCGCGATGACCTTGAGCAGCGCCCGTTGCGTCGATTGGGACGACGACTGGCAGACCCCCACGGTCAGCGACGATGGCACCACGGTGCGCATCGCACTGCGCGGCCCGTTCCCCAAGGACTGCACTGCGCGCACCGAGCTGCAGCTCTTCGACCGCAGCCGCCTGGCCGGGCTGACCTTTGCATCGATGTGGCAGCGCCTGGGTGGCAGTTGGCGCGGCGGCGTGCGCGAAGCCGCCGCGCCAGAAGGATCGCGGGTACTCGTGCGCCGCGACGCGCGCCCCTGGGGCGAGCTGCTGCGACCGCTGAACAAGACCTCGGACAACCTGCTCACACGCCTGCTGTACCTGCAAGTCGGCCAGCGGGCGATGGCCGCCGATACGGTCACCACCACGACCGCCGACACCAGCGCCAACGCCAACGTGACGACTCTGGCGCGGGCCGACCGCGAGGTGCTTAAATGGTTCAGCGACCACCGCATCGACGCCACCGGCATCGTCCCCGACAACGGCTCGGGCCTGAGCCGCAGCGCGCGCATCTCGCCGCGCCAGTTGGCGCAGATGTTGGTCGTTGCGCACCAGAGCAAATACGCCAGCGACCTGCTGATGAGCCTGCCGGTGGCGGGTATTGACGGCACCATGCGCAACCGCCTGAAGACGAGCCCGGCGGCGGGCTGGGCGCGGCTGAAAACCGGCACCCTGCGCAACGTCGCCGCGCTGGCCGGCATCGTGCCCGACCCCCGCGGACGTCCGCAGGTGCTGGTGGCGATGATCAACCACGACAACGCCGGCAAGGCGCGGCCGGCGCTCGATGCGCTGGTCGAATGGGTCGCGCGCGGGCGGCCGCCGGCAGCCCGACTGGAGGGCGGCGGCGGGCCATGAAACCCGCCGCGCCGCCCCAAGGGCGAATACCGGAGCGCGCAGCACGAAGGCACACCAGTGAGCACGCTCGCCGGTACTTCAACCGGCTTGCCAACCAACGCCGCGCCTACAGCACGGCGGGTTGCAAGTAGCGCATCGTGCCGGCGTCGGCATCGATTTCGACGCCCAAGCCGATCGGCAGCGTGAATTTGCGCTTGATATGGCCGAAGCTGGCGCCGCCATAAACCGGGACCTTCAGCGCCTTGAAATAGTCGTCGAAGACCTCGTCGAGGGTCAGCGTGCCGTAACCTTCACCCGGCTCGCAGCGTGTGAAGGCACCGAGCACGACGCCGGCGAGCTGGTCGAGCACACCGGCGATCTTGAGCGTCGACAGCATGCGGTCGACGCGGTAGATATATTCGTTGACGTCCTCGAGCACCAGGATCGCGCCGCTGAAATCCGGCCAGTAGGGCGAGCCGGCCATCGAGGTCAGCACCGCCAGATTGCCACCCACCAGCGGCCCGCGGGCGCGGCCACCGCGGATCGTGAAGGTGCGGTTGGTTTTCGATACCAGCGCATCGTCCTTGTCTTGCGGATTGCGCAAGGTCATCAACTGCGCGTCGATCACGGTGCCCTTGAAGTGCTCGACGCTGAAAGCGTTCCACTCCGACGCGCCCATCGGCGCGTGGAAGGTGACCAGGCCGGTGCGTGCCTGCACCGCGTTGATGAGCGCGGTGAGATCGGAAAACCCGCCCAGGAATTTGGGGTTGCGGCGTATCCCCGCATAGTCGATCAACGGCAGGATGCGGTTGCCGCCCGAGCCGCCAGTCATCGCCAGGATGCCGTGCACGCTGCTGTCGGCAAACATCGCATTGACATCGGCGGCGCGCTGTTCGTCGGTGCCGGCCAGATGGCCGCGGCGCGCGCGCAGATGGGGCGCCTCGCGGACCTTGAAGCCGAGTGCTTGCAGTGATTCGATCGCCACCTCGTAGGGCTGGCGTTCGTAGATCGCGCCCGAAGGATTGATCAACGCGACGGTGTCGCCAGGCATCAAGCGGCGCGGCCGGATGGCCGGTGGGCGCGGCGTGGTGTTCGCGGCGGCATTCGCGGCGACATTCGCGGCGGCATTCGCGACGCTTGCGGCCAACGTCGCGCCTGCGGCAAACACTGCCGGTGCGCTGATGAATTGACGGCGATTGTTCAAGAGCGATCCTTCACCCAGCAGCTTCAGATCACCATCGGCAGCGTGCGCCGCACCACATCGCGGTCACCACAATCAAAGTGCCACCACTCGGTGCCGATGCCGCGGTAGCCACCTTGTTGCATCGCCGCGCGCAGCAGCTCGCGCTGTGCCACCTGCACGGCTTGCAGCACGCCGCCGGCCAGATGCTGCGCATGCAAGGCCGGGTGCGAGCGTTCGCTCATCTCGTCGAAGCCGCTGCCCATGTCGATTTCATGCCCAACGGCGTCGATCAGCGTCACGTCCACCGCCATGCCGTAGGAGTGGATCGAGCCGCGTGCGGGGTCGGCAAAATACATCGCGTCGGGCGTGCCGGCGACATCGCGCCAGATCGCCTGCTGCACCCGTTGCGGGCGCAAGGCGTCGAGCACCAACAAGCGCCAGCCGGGGCGCTCGCGCTTGAGCCAGTCGGCGGCGGCATCGAGCCCGGCGGCAGCGTCAGTGCGCAGCCAGGCACAGTCGATGCCGGCATACAGCACCCGCCCGGCAAAATTGTTGCTGCCCGCATAACGCAGGTCGTGGCGGATGCCGGCCAGCGTTTGCAGGTGGCAAAAGTCAGGGTGGCCGGCGATGTCCTCGACGCGGATCATTCGCGCTTCATTCGCGAAACACACCTTCAAAATCGACGCTGCCGTTGGGCGACATCACGAAGCCTCTAACGTCGCGGCGCAGCGGGATGTAGACCGAAGAATGTGCCATCGTGATCCACGGCCGCACGCGCTTGAAGATGACTTGTGCACGTTCGTACATCGCCAATCGTTTGGGCGTATCCACCTCGCCGCGCGCGGCGTCGAGCAGGGCGTCGAATTCCTTGTCGCAGAACTTGATTCCGCCACGGCTGGCGGCGCAGCTCAGATTCGGCGCGAGAAAGTCGTCGGCGTCGCCGGTGTCGCCCGACCAGCCGCTCATGTAGATGTGGTGCTCGCCACTGTTGGCGCGCTTGAGGTACTCGCCCCATTCGTAGGTCACGATGCGCGCCTTGACGCCGACCTTGGCCCAGTCCTGCTGGATCATCTGCGCCATCAACTGGCCGTTGGGGTTGGTCGGCCGGGCGATCGGCAAGGCCCAGAGGTCGATCTCCAGGCCTGCTGGGTAGCCCGCGGCGGCGAGCAGTTGTCTGGCGCGCGCCGGATTGAATTCGTTTTTCAACTGCCGGTTGTAGCCGGGAATCGCCGGCGGGAAAGCACTCACCGCCTGCATCGCGTCACCCCGCGGGAACAGCACCTTGAACAGCGCATCGCGATCCACCGCGATATCGAGCGCCTCGCGCACTTCCTGGCGATCGGTCGGCGCGCGTTTCATGTTGAAGCCGAGGTAGCTGATATTCAGCGCCTGGGTCTTGAGGATCTGCACTTGCGGGTGGCCATTGAGCGCGCTGATGTCCACATCGCGGATCGGTGCTGCAACATGGCATTCACCACGCGCGAGCTTTTGCACCCGCACATTCGGCTCGCGGCTGATCGAATACACCAGCGCCGCGGTTTTTTGCACGCCGCCCCAGTGATCGGGGTGCACCTGCATGCGGATCACGTCGTCTTTTTTGTAGCTCTTGAAGCGGTACGGCCCGCTGCCGACGGGCTGGTTGTTGATCGCGTTGGCGCGTCCGGCCCTGAGCAACTGGGCGCCATATTCGGCCGCATGGATGCCGGCAAAAGCGCCACTCAGGATCGACAGAAAAGTGATGTTCGGCGCGTTGAGGCGAAAGCGGATCTGGTGATCGCCGAGGCGGTCGATGCCGGCAACCATCTGCGCCAGGCCCAGGCTTTGAGGGTAGACGAAGGTCGCCGGGAAAGCGATGTTGAAAGGATGTTTCGGGTCGAGGAAACGACCGAAAGTGAACAGCACATCGTCGGCGTTGAAGTCGCGTGTGGGTGTGAAAAACGGCGTGGTGTGGAACTTTACGCCGCGGCGCAGCGTGAAGGTAAAGCTCTTGGCGTCGGGCGAAACAACCCATGAGGTGGCGAGTTGGGGCACGACCTCGGTACCGCCTCGCTTCAAGTCCACCAGGCCTTCGAAGAGCTGGCTGGTGACGTTGCTCGTGCTGCTGCTGTCCCACAGGCCGGGGTCAAAACCTTCGGGGCTGGCATCGGCGCAGTAGACCAGCGGTTTGGCCGCGGCCCAAGCCGGGGTGGCGGCACACAGCACCACGACCAGGCCCGTGGTCAGCGCCGAGATCAACGCCAGTCGAGGGGCGGCAAGAGACATCAGCCGATGATAGTGGTGGCGCCAGCAGCAGCGCGGGCTCAGAGCGTGCTGAGCGGGCATGAACGAAAGACTCTCACGCTCTCAAGCGTCGAGCTGCTTGCGCATCGCACTGACCACCGCCGCGTAGTCTGGCTGGCCGAAGATCGCGCTGCCGGCAACGAAAGTGTCGGCGCCGGCATCGGCCACACGCCGGATGTTGTCGACCTTGATGCCGCCGTCGACCTCGAGCCGGATCTGGCGGCCCGAGCGCTGCTGTTCGGCGTCGATCAGCCGGCGCGCCTGCGCGATCTTGCGCAGGCTGGTTTCGATAAAACTCTGGCCGCCAAAACCGGGGTTGACGCTCATGATGAGCACGAGGTCGATTTTGTCGAGCGTCCACTCCAGCACATCCAGTGGCGCGGCCGGGTTGAAGACCAGGCCGACCTTGCAGCCGGCGCCGGTGATGAGCTGGATCGTGCGGTCGACATGCGTGCTCGCGTCGGGATGGAAGCTGATGACATCGGCGCCGGCCTGGGCGAAGGCCAGTGCCAGCGCGTCCACCGGCCGCACCATCAGGTGCACGTCGATGACCGCCGGGCTGCCGTCGGGCTTGATCGCGTGTTGGCGCAAGCCCGCACAGACCATCGGGCCGAAAGTCAGGTTCGGCACATAGTGGTTGTCCATGACGTCGAAGTGGATCCAGTCGGCCCCGGCGGCGAGCACCTGCCGCACCTCGTCGCCGAGGCGGGCGAAGTCGGCGGACAGGATCGAAGGGGCGACCAGGAAAGTGCGCGCAGTGTGATCGGGATGGGTGGGGCTCGTCATCGTGTCGATTCTAGAATCGGGCATGACCCAAACCGCAGCCCGCCCAGAATTCACCTGCACGGTGCGGGTGCAGTACCTGCCCGACCAGAGCCAGTTGCCCGACGGGCCGTTTGCTTTTGCGTACACCGTCTCGATCCGCAACACCGGGAATATCGCCGCGCAACTGGTCGCGCGGCAATGGCTGGTGAGCAATGCGCATGGCCGCACCGAAGAAGTTCGCGGCCTGGCGGTGGTCGGCCACCAGCCCTTGCTCAAACCCGGCGAGGATTTTGAGTACACCAGCTGGACACGCATCGATACGCCCCAGGGCACGATGCACGGTACCTTCTTCTGCATGACCGAAGACGCGCAAGCCTTCGATGCCCCGGTGCCGCTGTTCGTGCTGGCGCGTCCACAGGTGCTGCACTGAATTGACGGCCCTCACGTCGCTTCGCTCCTGGCGCCCGAAGGTGCGCCCAGCCGCCTTGGGGTGGCCGAGCGCCGTCTGATGGCCGCTGGCTGGGACCTTACGGCGCTGCTCAATGCCGCCGATCCGGCCGCCCCGCGCGTCGAGCGCCACCTCTGGGCGGCGCGGCTGCTGGAGTGGTTGCGCCACACCCGTCGCAAAGAGCGCGGCCGGCCCGCTGCGGCGCCGGCCGAACCGTCAGCGCCGGCGCTTTCGGCTGCATCCGCGACCCCCACGCCGGTATTGCGCCTGCGCCAACTCTGCACGGTGCTCGAGCAGCATGAGAACCACCGCAAGGCGGTGCAGGGGGTGCTTGCGGGGTTCGCCGGGGGCGCCGACGCGGTGTCGCTGTTTGCCGACTTCGGCTTTGCGCCGCGGGCCTCGTTCACCAGCGAGTTGATGGCGCGGCTGCGCGGTCACCTGCTGCCCGGCACGCCGGACACACGCAATCTGGCGGAACTGTTTGCGCTGCTCTTCGAGGGCACCGACGCGGCCTGGATCGAGCAGATCGACGACTCCACGCTGGCGCGCATTGCAGCGCTGTGGCCGGCGCAGGGCTGGCGCGACGCGATGATCGATGCCATCGCCTTTTTGTGCAGCGCCGTGCGCGCCGCCGGCTTCGGCAGCGCGCTGCGCCTGCGCATGACCCAGGAGGCGCTCGCCACCGACCCCTTCATGCAACTCGCCGCGGCAGCCGACCGCTTGCGCGCGGTGGTGCGCGAGCCCGACATGGCCGCGTGGCAGCGCGAGGCGAACTTTCTGCGCGCGCTGCTCGACGCCTGCCGGCGCGCTGCCGACTCGGTGGCGACGCACCTCGAAGAGTACGGCGTCTCGCTGCACATCGTTTTCGAAGCCGACCAGTTGCGCCAGCGCACCGAGCGCATCGAGCTGGTCCTCGACACCGTGCTGGCGGCCGGCGATGGCAGCGCACCGGCGCAAGCGCGCCGCCTGCTGCATGCGCTGGTCGTGGTCCAGGCCGAACGCCGCAGCGTGCGCGCATTGTTCGCGCAGCATGGCACGCAGCTGGCACGCCAGGTCGCTGAACGCAGCGCCGAAACCGGCGAGCACTACATCGCCCGCACCCGCGAGGAGTACCGCGCGATGCTGCGTGCGGCGGCCGGTGGCGGGGCGGTCGTGGCGCTCACCACCTTCGCCAAATTTGCGTTGATGGCGCTCGGGCTGTCGGCGTTCTGGGGCGGCTTCTGGGCCGGCACCAACTACGCCGCCAGTTTTGTCGTGATCATGCTGATGCACTGGACGCTGGCGACCAAACAACCGGCGATGACGGCGCCTGCGCTGGCCGCCAAGCTGGCCCATGTGCGGGCCGACATGGCCGACGATGCCGCCATCGCGGTCGATGGCGCGGTCGGTGGCACGGTCGGTGGCGCTGACGCCCGACACCAGGCTGACACCGACAGCGCGGTCGAGGCCTTTGTCGACGAAGTGGCCCATCTCATCCGCTCGCAGGTGGCCGGCATCGTCGGCAACCTGGCGATGTGCGTGCCGCTGGTGCTGTTGATCCAATGGCTGGCCCAGGTCATCTGGGGCAGCCCGCTGGTGGGCCGCACCGAGGCGCAGTACGTGCTCGAGTCGATCACGCTGCTCGGGCCGACGGCGCTTTTTGCGGCGTTCACGGGGGTGTTGCTGTTTGCCAGCTCGCTGATCGCCGGCTGGGTCGAAAACTGGTTCGTGTTGCATCGCATCGACAGCGCGATCGAATGGAACCCGCGCATCGTCGCGCGCCTGGGCGCCGCTCGCGCGCGCCGCTGGGCGGCCTGGTGGCGGTTGCACGTCAGCAGCGTGGCGGCAAATGTCTCGCTCGGCATGATGCTCGGGCTGGTGCCGGTGCTGATCGACTTTGTCGGGCCGCCCATCGAGGCCCGGCATGTCACGTTGTCGTCGGGTCAACTCGCCGCGGCGCTCGGCGCATTGGGCTGGCCGGCATTGCAGACCCCCCAGTTCTGGTGGTGCGTGGCCGGCATCGTCGTCACCGGGCTGCTCAACCTGGGCGTGAGCTTCTGGCTCGCCTTCAAGGTCGCCCTGCGGGCGCGCGGCGTGCACCTGCGCGAGCGCGCGTTCATCGCACGCGCGATCAGGCGCCGAATGTGGCGCCGGCCGCTGTCGTTCTTGCGGCCACCCTCATCCTGGCCCACGTCCTGAGCGGTCGGTATCGGTATCGGGATCGGGATCGGCATTTGCGCGGTGCGTGCCCGGCCGCTCGCCGCCGCGGCGGCCGCTGAACATCGTCCACCAGACGATGAACACGAGCAGCGCCAGCGCGCCGAAGGCTTCGAGAATCAGGATCCACATGGCCGCTGTGTCTTGATCAACCCGGCGCAAACAACAGGCGCAGGCGCGGGCCGAGCAGGTTCAGCGCCAGGCCGCCGATGACCAGCGCAGCGGCAATGAGTTTCCACGCCGGCAGCGGCTCGGCCAGCCACCAGGCGGCTGTCGCCAGGCCGAATACCGGCACCAACAGCGCCATCGGCGTGATCGTCGCCGCCGGGTGGCGCGCGAGCAGCCAGCCCCAGGCGGCATAGCCAAACAGGGTGTTGCCCAGCGCCTGCCACAGCACCGACGCCCAGACGCCCAAGCTGGCGCTTTGCAGCGCCTCGCCGATGGCCGCCGGCCCCTCGAGCCACAGCGACATCAAGAACAAGGGCGGCACTGAAAACAGGCTGCCCCAGACGACGTAGGCGAGCATATTCACGCCACTGGCGCGCTTGGCAACGAGGTTGCCGGCGGCCCAGCACATCGCCGCGGCCAGGACCAGCGCCAGCCCGCCCGGCGTGGTGCTGGCATCGGTGAAAACCACGATCGTGACCAGGCCCGTCGTGGCCAGCGCCAGCGCCAGCCATTGCAGCGGCAGCAGCCGCTCCCGGTGCAAACGCATCGACAGCGCGATCGTGAAAAAGACCTGGGTCTGGATGACCAGCGAGACCAGGCCCGGCGAGATCAGCCCGTCCATCGCAAAAAACATCAGCCCGAACTGGCCAGCGCCGATGAGCACGCCATAAGCCGCGAGCTCGCGCCAGGGCACCGCCGGCCGCGGCAGAAACAGGATCGCCGGCAATACCGCGAGCACAAACCGCAGCGTCGCCATCAGCAGCGGCGGCATCGTCGCCAGCGCGGTCTTGACGATGAC
The DNA here is from genome assembly GCA_043755615.1 of Betaproteobacteria bacterium. Taxonomy (GTDB): domain Bacteria; phylum Pseudomonadota; class Gammaproteobacteria; order Burkholderiales; family Burkholderiaceae_C; genus Rubrivivax. Next base: position 5,002 of record JAYUSP010000331.1, on the reverse strand, counting down.
GAAGTTGGTACCCCAGACAACAACGACGGCCAGGGCGAGCAGGGTGTGGGCCGCGGGCAGCGTTTTGCTCAAGCCACCACCACCCGGTCGCGCCCCTGCGCCTTGGCGTCGCGCAGCGCGGCCTGGGCGCGCTGCAGCGCCTGCTGCACCGGCTCGCCGGCATGGTGTTCGGTCAGCCCCGCCGACACCGTGATGCGCACGGTATACGCGCCCGCCGTGACGGCCATCGCGGCGACCCGCTCGCGCAGGCGTTCGACACCGCCGCGGGCAAAGGTCGATCGGGCGTCGGTCAGCATCAGCACGAACGATTCGCCGCCCCAGCGGCCGAGCCGGTCAGACACCCGCACGGCGACCAGCGCTTCGCGGGCAAAGGCCTGCAAGACCGCGTCGCCGACGCTCAGGCCATATTGATCGTTGACCGCCTTGAAGCGGTCGATGTCGAGCATCGCGACGCAGAAGACATGGCCGGAGCGCACGCCGCGCTGGCGCTCGCGCTCGATCAGCTCTTCCATGTGGCGCCGGTTGACCAGGCCGGTGAGCGGGTCGCGGGTGGCGAGTTCTTCGATGCGCGCCAGGGCCTGCTTGAGATCGACGCGCTGCATGCGCAGCCGGTGGCGGATGTGGCTCAGGCGCGCGGCCAGGATCGACACTGCCGGCATCATCGTGGCGACGATGATGAAGTGGCCGAGTTCGACCGCCGGTGGGTAGACCGCCGGCGCAGTACCGGCCATGACCATCATCACCAGGCCGAAGATGAAAACCGCGTAGACGCTGACCCAGGCCATCTGGCGCGTCGTCGCGGCAAACAGGCCGAACATCAGGATCACCATCTGGATCGGGAATACCGCGCCGCGCGCGCTGCCCAGCAAGGTGTAGGCCCAGGCCGCCAGGGTGATCGAACACACCATCTGCGGCAGCACCAGCGACGCATCTTCGAAGCGCCGCGACCAGCCGCTGCGGATGAGCGCAAAGGTGCCGACCAGGAAGGCCACGCAGACCAGCGTCCACCAGGCCACCGGCCGCGCCGGCGCGATGCCGGCATAGACAAAATAGTGCATGCCGGCAACCCCGGCGGCCATCACCAGCATGGACAACCCGGCCTGGGCCAGGCGCGTGCTCTGGGCCGGCTCGGTGGTCAGCAGCGCGTCGAGCAGGCGGCGGGTCAGGGTCCGGTGGGGCACTGTCATTGGCGGGCCTGAGCGTACTCCTGTCGCCATGCCGACATCAGCTGTTGGCCTGACCACGCGCGGCGGCCAGATGCTGCAACGGCAGCGCACCGCCAGACTTGACTTCGCCAAGCGAAAAGCTGGTGTGCAGGTCTTTCACATGCGGCAGATTGAGCAGGGTTTCGATCGAGAAGCGCGAAAAGGCATCGAGGTCGGTGGCCATGACTTGCAGCTCGAAAGTGCCGGCTCCGCTGATGCAGTGGCAGGCAATGACTTCGGGCAATTGCCGGATCGCGTCTTCGAGTTCGCGCGTCGCGCGGCCAGTCGCGGCGGTTGCGGTTGGCGCGGCCGCCCTGCCGGATGCAGCGGCGCGTGCTGGCGCCACTGCGCGCACGAGGGCTTTACATGAACTTGGTTTTTTGGCGCCATCGTTTCTTTCGAACCCTGGTTTTCGGCCGATCGTTTCTTCAAGGGTCGATTTTGAGGCAGCAGAAGAAAGGACATACATTGCCACCGCGCCTAAACTTGCGCGCCACCTTGGCCCCTTGCAACACGCCCGAAACACGCCCGGAGACCCCGAGATGAATGCACCGCTGCCAGACGATGTGCGCAAAGCGCTCGAGACCGCGACGCTGGAGGACAAATACACACTCGATGCCGGCCGCGCTTTCATGAGCGGCGTGCATGCGCTGGTGCGGCTGCCGATGTTGCAGCGCCAGCGCGATGCACGTGCCGGCCTCAACACCGCCGGTTTCATCAGCGGTTATCGCGGCAGCCCGTTGGGCACCTACGACCAGGCGCTGTGGGCCGCCAAAAAACATCTCGCCGCGAACCACATCGTGTTCCAGCCCGGCGTGAATGAAGAGCTCGGCGCGACCGCGGTCTGGGGCACGCAGCAGCTCGACCTCTACCCGAAGGAAAACAAATACGACGGCGTGTTTGGCATCTGGTACGGCAAGGGCCCGGGTGTCGACCGCTGCAGCGATGTCTTCAAACACGCGAACATGGCCGGCACCAGCAAACATGGCGGCGTGATTGCGATTGCCGGCGACGACCATGTCGCCAAGAGCAGCACCGCGGCGCACCAGAGCGACCATATCTTCAAGGCCTGCGGGCTGCCGGTGTTCTTCCCGTCCAACGTGCAGGACATCCTGGACATGGGGCTGCACGCGATCGCGATGAGCCGCTTCTCGGGCCTGTGGTCGGGCATGAAAACGATCCAGGAAGTCGTTGAATCGTCGGCCTCGGTGTCGGTCGACCCCGCCCGCGTGAAGATCATCCTGCCCGAAGATTTTGTGATGCCAGCCGGTGGCCTGCAGATCCGCTGGCCCGACGGCGCGCTCGACCAGGAAGCGCGGCTGATGGACTACAAGTGGTACGCCGCGCTGGCCTATGTGCGCGCCAACCGGCTCAACCACAACGTCATCGAAAGCAAGAACGACCGCTTCGGCATCATCGCCAGCGGCAAGGCCTTCAACGATACGCGCCAGGCGCTGGCCGATCTCGGGCTCGATGTCGAGACCTGCCATGCCATCGGGCTGCGCCTGCATAAGGTCAATGTCGTGTGGCCGCTCGAAACCACGATCACGCGCGAATTTGCCACCGGCCTGACCGAGATCCTGGTCGTCGAAGAAAAGCGCCAGGTCATCGAGTACCAGATCAAGGAAGAGCTCTACAACTGGCGCTCCGACGTGCGGCCGAATGTGCTCGGCAAGTTCGACGAGCCGGATGGTGATGGTGGCGACGACCACACTGGCGGCGAATGGAGCATGCCCAACCCGAGCCAGAACTGGCTGCTGCGCGCCAAGGCCGACCTGACGCCGGCAATCATCGCGCGCGCGATCGCCAAGCGCTTGAAGAAGCTCGGCCGCGACGGCAGCATCAGCGCCGACATCATCAGCCGCATGGAGCAGCGCATCGCGGTCATCGATACCCGCGAAGCGCAGATGGCCGCGCTCAAGGTCGACACCGGCGAGCGCGCACCCTGGTTCTGCAGCGGCTGCCCGCACAACACCAGCACACGGGTGCCCGAGGGCAGCCGCGCGATGGCCGGCATCGGCTGCCATTTCATGGCCGTGTGGATGGACCGCAGCACCAGCACCTTCACCCAGATGGGCGGCGAAGGTGTGCCCTGGGTCGGCCAGTCACCGTTCACCAAGGAGACGCACATCTTCGCCAACCTCGGCGACGGCACCTACTTTCACAGCGGGCTGCTGGCGATCCGCCAGAGCATCGCCGCGGGTGTCAACGTCACCTACAAGATCCTCTACAACGACGCCGTGGCGATGACCGGCGGCCAGCAGGTCGGCGAGCGGCCCGAGGGGCACTCGGTCGTGCAGATCATGAAGAGCGTGCTCGCCGAAGGCGCGGTCAAGCTGGTCATCGTGACCGACCAGCCCGAGAAGTACGAAGGGGTCGCCCTCGAAGCCGGTGTCAGCGTGCACCACCGCGACGAGCTCGATGCGATCCAGCGCCAGTTCCGCGAGATCAAGGGCACCAGCGTCATCATCTACGACCAGACCTGCGCCACCGAAAAACGCCGCCGCCGCAAGCGCGGCAAGATGGTGGACCCCGACAAGCGCGTGGTCATCAACGAGCTCGTCTGCGAAGGCTGCGGCGACTGCTCGGTGCAGAGCAACTGCCTCAGCGTGGAGCCGGTCGAAACCGAGTTCGGCCGCAAGCGGCGCATCAACCAGAACACCTGCAACAAGGACTACTCCTGCGTCAAGGGTTTCTGCCCGAGCTTCGTCACCGTCGAAGGCGGGCAGTTGAAAAAACCGAAAAAAGAACAGCGCGGCGACCTCGCTGCGGCGCCGACGATTCCCGCGCCGGCGCTGCCCGTGGCCGAAGAGGCCTGGGGCATCGTCGTCGGCGGTGTCGGCGGCACCGGCGTCATCACCATCGGCGCGCTGCTCGGCATGGCCGCGCACCTCGAAGGCAAGGGCGTCGTCACGCAGGACGCCGGCGGCCTGGCACAAAAAGGCGGCGCGACCTGGAGCCATATCCAGATCGCCAACCGCGCCGACGCGATTTACACGACCAAGGTCGATACCGCCAAGGCCGACCTCGTGATCGCCTGCGACAGCATCGTCGGCGCGTCGAAGTACACGATGAGCGTGATGCAGCCCGGGCGCACCTACGTCGCGCTCAACACCCACGGCACGCCAACCGCGGCGTTTGTAAAAAACCCGGACTGGCAGTTCCCGGGCAGCAACTGCGAAACCGCGGTGCGCGCCAGCGTCGGCGAAAACCTGGTCGGCGCTTTTGATGCCGAGACGGCCGCGGTGCAGCTCGTCGGCGACTCGATCTACACCAACCCGCTGCTGCTCGGCTATGCCTGGCAGCAGGGCCGCATCCCGCTCAACCACGCATCGATCGTGCGCGCGTTCGAGCTCAACGGCGTGCAGGTCGACAACAACAAGGCGGCGTTCGAATGGGGCCGGCGCTGCGCCCACGACCTGCCCGCGGTGCAGGCGCTGTACCAGGCGCAGCAGGTCATCGCGTTTGTCAAAAAACCGTCGCTCGACGAGATGCTCACCAAGCGCATCGAGTTCCTCACCGGCTACCAGGACGCGGCTTACGCGCAGGTCTACAAGGCCTTTGTCGAGAAGGTTCGCGCCACCGAGGCGCCTCTCAACGGCGGCTTCAAACTCAGCGAAGCGGTCGCGCGTTATCTCTTCAAGCTGATGGCCTACAAGGACGAGTACGAAGTCGCGCGGCTGCACACCGACCCGGCGTTCACGGCCAAGATCGCGGCGATGTTCGAGGGCGACTACAAACTTGTGCACCACCTCGCGCCGCCGCTGATCGCGAAGAAGAACGAGCGCGGCGAACTC
>JAYUSP010000330.1:0-4525 GCA_043755615.1 Betaproteobacteria bacterium | reverse complement strand
GGCGGAAGTCGATGCGGCTCTGCTGGCACTCGATATTCAGCGAACAGGCGCCGGCAAAGGTGGCCGCCAGCGGCTGCGCGCCGCCCATGCCGCCGAGGCCGGCGGTGAGGATCCAGCGGCCCTGGAGACTGCCGTTGTAATGTTGTCGGCCGGCTTCGACAAAGGTTTCGTAAGTGCCCTGCACGATGCCCTGGCTGCCGATATAGATCCACGAGCCGGCGGTCATCTGGCCGTACATCATCAGGCCCTTGCGGTCGAGTTCGTCGAAGTGCTCCCAGGTGCTCCACTTGGGCACCAGGTTGGAATTGGCGATCAGCACCCGAGGTGCATCGACATGGGTGCGGAAGACACCCACCGGCTTGCCACTCTGCACGAGCAGGGTCTCGTCTTCTTTCAGTTCGCGCAGGCATTTCAGAATGGCCTCGAAACAGTCCCAGTTGCGCGCCGCCTTGCCGATGCCGCCGTAGACGACCAGCGCGTCGGGGTTCTCGGCGACCTCGGGGTCGAGGTTGTTCTGCAGCATCCGGTACGCCGCTTCGGTGAGCCAGTTGGCGCAGACGATCTGGCTGCCGCGCGGCGAGCGCACCGGGCGCGGCTGGGCAATCTGCTGCTGGCTGGACAGGTCGGTCATGCTGGCCCCTCGGCTTCGAATTTCAGGGTTGCACTCTACTTGTCTAGACAAGCGCAGACAAGTAGCATGCGCCTATGGTTTCCCCGCAGTCGACCACGCTTTCGACTCCCCCGCCGGCTCTGCCGGCGTCGCCTACACCCACGGGCCCGGCCCAATCGCCCCATCCGCCCCATCCGGCCCATCTGGCCCGCCCGGCCAACCCGACCACGCCCGCCGCGCCCTACCAGCGGGTCAAGCAGCACCTGATGGCCGGCCTGGCGGCGGGCCATTGGCCGCCGGGTGCGCTGATGCCGTCGGAGGCTGAACTCACGGCGCTGTTTGGCGTCAGCCGGATGACTGTGAACCGTGCGATCCGCGAACTGCAAGCCGAAGGCCTGGTCGCGCGCGCGCAGGGTGTGGGCACCTTCGCCGCGCCGCTGCACCGCGTCTCGAGCACGCTGACGATCCACGACCTGCACGACGAGATCGTCGCGCGTGGCCACCACCACGAGGCCATCGTGATGTTGCAGCGGCCTGAAGCAGCGGCCGCGGCGCTGGCCGCACAGCTCGGTGTGGCGCCGGGCTCCCGCGTTTTCCACACCCTCATCGTGCACCTTGAAAACGGCGTGCCGCTGCAATCCGAAGACCGCTATGTCAACCCGGCCTGCGCACCGGCCTACCTCGACCAGGATTTCACCCGCCAGACGCCGACGCACTATCTCTTCGAGGTCACCGCCTTGTGGCGCGCGCAGTATTCGATCGAGTCGGCGCGGGCCACGGCGCAAGAAGCCGCGCTGCTGCAGATTGACGCCAGCGAGCCCTGCCTGATCGTCGTGCGCCGCACCTTCAGCCGCGAAGCGCCGATCACGATCGCGCGCCTGGTGCATCCGGGCACGCGTTACAGCCTGCAAGGGGAATTTGCGCCGTGATGAACAAGACAAACGAGGTCGCGCGTCGTGGTCTTACACGCGACCCTTCAATTGCACAACGCGCGGCGGCGGTCGTCACGCCGGCGCAAGTGGCCGACTACCAGCGCGACGGCGCGGTCTGCCTGCGCGGCCTGCTGACAGCGCAAGAAGTCGACACCCTGCGTCGTGGCATCGACAACAACCTGGCGCGCCTAAGCCCGCGTGCAATCGTCGCCAGCCGGCCCGACGACCCAGGCTTCTTTGTCGAGGATTTCTGCAACTGGCAGCACAACGCCGACTACCACGACTTCATCTTCGGCTCGCCGCTGGCCGAAGCCGCGGCGCTGCTGATGCAAAGCCGCAGCGTGCGCCTGCACCACGACCATATGCTGACCAAGGAGCCGGGCACCAAGGCGCGGACACCCTGGCACCAGGACCAGCCTTATTACAACGTCAGCGGCAGGCAGAACGCCAGTTTCTGGATTCCCGTCGACCCGGTGCGGCGCCACTCGACGCTTGAATTTCTCAGCCGCTCGCACCTCGGGCCCTGGCTCATGCCACGCACTTTTATGGACCGGCAGGCGAAGTGGTTCCCCGAGGGCACGCTGGCCGAACTGCCCGATATCGACCAAATGCGCGAGGCCCATCGCAACAGCACAAACAACCAGCAGCCGATCATCGGCTGGGCGCTCGAGCCCGGCGACCTGGTCTGTTTTCACATGCTCACGTTGCATGCCACCGCGGGTGTCGACGCCGATATCCGGCGGCGGGTTTTTTCAGTCCGCTTTCTTGGCGACGACATGCGCCACGCGCCAAGGCGCTGGAAAACATCGCCCGACTTTCCCGGCCTGGCCGATGATTTGGCCGATGGCGCGCCGATGGATCACGCGCTGTTCCCGTTGCTCGTGGCACCGGCCTGAAGTAATGCTGAAAACCGTTCATCTGGCAAGCACCATCGCCCAGCCCTGGCGCAATGGCGGTGGCGTCACGCGCGAATTGCTCGCCTGGCCTCAGTCGCCAGTTCGGCCGCAGGACTGGCTGCTGCGCGTGAGCGTCGCCGAGATCCGCAGCAACGGCCCGTTTTCAGCCTTCGACGGCGTCGATCGCTGGTTTGCAGTGATCGACGGCGCCGGTGTGGTGCTCGCGCTGCCAGCCGGCGATGTCGCCATCGGCCCCGACGACGAGCCGCTGCACTTTGACGGCGGGTCCGCGCCCGGTTGCGCCTTGATCAGCGGCCCGACCCAGGACCTGAACCTGATGCTGCGGCGCGCGGTGGATGGTGCGGGTGCGGGTGCCGCCGACCTGCGCCGCGCCACGGCGACGTCGACGCTCGAGGGTGACTACCGCTGGCGCGCCATCTATGTCGCCGATGCGCTGCGTGTCGACTGCGACGGCGTGGTCCAGGCTCTGCCCGCCGGCACGCTGCATTGGTCCGACAGCCCCGATGCCAGCCTCTGGACCCTGCTCGACCGCGGCCGCGCCTGGTGGCTGACACTCTCGGCATGAAGCAGCCGCACAAAACAATCCTCTGGCGCCACGCCCGCCTGGCGACGATGAGCGCCGGCACGCCCTGGGGCTGGGTCGATGACGGCGCGATGCTCGTCGATGGCGACACGCTGCGCTGGGTCGGGCCGGACGAGGCGTTGAACGCCGCATTGCCGCCCGATGCCCGGATCGACGAAGAACACGACCTCCGCGGCGCCCTCGTCACCCCCGGCCTGATCGACGCCCACACCCACCTCGTCTACGGCGGCGACCGCGCGGCTGAGTTCGAGCTGCGCCTGCAAGGCGCGAGCTACGAAGACATCGCCCGCGCCGGTGGTGGCATCCGCTCGACGGTGGCTGCCACCCGGGCCGCCAGCGATGGCCAACTTTTCACCGCAGCGGCAGCGCGGGCGCAGACCTTGATGGCCGAAGGCGTGACCACGATCGAGATCAAATCCGGCTACGGCCTGAGTCAAGAACATGAAACACGCTGCCTGGCCGTCGCGCGCCGGATCGGGGCTGAACTGCCGGTCACGGTGCAAACGACCTCGCTCGCCGCACATGCGGTGCCGCCAGAATTTGCCGGCCGTGCCGACGACTACATCGACGCCGTCTGCAGCTGGCTGCCGGCGCTGCACGCCCAGGGCCTGGTCGATGCGGTCGACGCCTTCTGCGAAAACATCGCCTTCAGCGTCGCCCAGACCGAGCGGGTATTCAAGGCCGCCCGGCGCTTGAGCCTGCCGGTCAAGCTGCATGCCGAACAGTTGAGCGACCTGGGCGGCAGCGCACTCGCCGCACGTCATGGCGCCTTGAGCTGCGACCATCTCGAACACCTCCCGGCCGCCGGCATCGACGCGATGCGACAGGCCGGTACGGTGGCGATGCTGTTGCCCGGCGCGTATTATTTTTTGCGCGAAACAAAACTGCCGCCGGTGCAGGCGTTGCGTGATGCCGGCGTGCCGATCGCAATTGCCACCGACCACAACCCGGGCTCGTCGCCGGTGCAATCATTGCTGCTGATGTTGAACATGGCCTGCACCCTCTTTCGCCTGACGCCCGAAGAAGCCTGGCGCGGTATCACGGTGAACGCGGCACGCGCGCTCGGCTTGGCTGACCGCGGTGTGCTCGGTGCCGGGCAGCGTGCCGACTTCGTCGTCTGGGCGGCCGAGCATCCACGCGAGGTGGCCTATGCAATTGCACCGGCCAACCCCTGCCGGCGGGTGATCTTTGGCGGCGTGGAGCGCAGCCGATGAGCGCCCGGACACCGCCACCACCGCGCAGTGAAGGCGCCGTCTTCACGCTGCACCGCGGCCGCACACCGCTGCTCGTCAGCGTGCCGCATGTCGGCACGCTGATCCCCGCCGACCAGCAACAACGCTATGTCGACCGTGCGCTGGCGGTCGAAGATACCGACTGGTTCCTCGACCGCCTCTACGCCTTCGCTGCCGAACTGGGCGCGAGCCTGATCGTGCCGGCGTGCAGCCGCTACCTGATCGACCTCAACCGCAACAGCGACAACCAG